>NZ_PDDM01000014.1 GCF_002914585.1 Pseudanabaena sp. BC1403 | reverse complement strand
TTTTTGATGAATATCTTCCTAAATGGAATTATAGAGCCATTCCTCAAAATAACTGAAATGCATAAGTTATTTATTTTTCATTCCTAAACACTGCTCCAACTGTAGTAGTGGGACGGCGTAAAAGTTGATTACGAAGTTTGGCTACAGGTGCGATATCAACTTTTTTGTCTGCAAAGTCTTTGCTCTCCACCAAGCAAGAAAACCCAGAAATATGGATTGCACCATCAATTTGCTCAATTTCTTCTTCAAATAGCCTCACGTTGTAAGGGTATCGAACTTCTGCACCATCGAGTTCAAATGCTCGTATCACTAAGTACTCAAAAGCTTTGCCAGCATCCCAATTAGGTGTATTACGCCTTTGTATACTATCCCATAAAGATCGTAATGCGTCCCATTGCATCAATTTAATTATACTTTCGTATTCTGCTGATGTAGTCAATTTTAGACCTCTTTTAAGATGTACTTATTCCAAATCAACTAAGCTCAACCTTGAGGTTTGTTCTTTCTTGCCTAGAGAAACTTCTAGCTTTTTCAAAAGCTCGACTGTGACCTCAGCAAAGGCTTTAGCACCGCCAGAATTGGGATTAGCTAAGGAAGCAGGGATGAAATTATCCACAGCTTTAGCAATGTTTACATCATTGGGAATCTTCGTTTTAAAAATCTTGGCACTGCTAAAATCCGCAGCTACTCGATCCATTACTTTTTGGTAATATCTACTTAGGGTAAAGCCTGCGGACATACTAAATACAATCCCTAATAGTTGGATATTGATTGAGTTATCTTCTCGATAGACTTCACGCAATCTCTCAATCCGTCTTTCTAATAGCTGAATACCTACTACTGATAGAGGTTCAGGTCTTGCTGGCATCAGGTAATAATCGCTAGCCACAATACTGCTGCGAGTGATCAAGTTATACCCAGGGGCACAATCGAGAATAATGAAATCATAAGTTTTAAGAGCTGGAGCAAGAATACCTTTAATTAAGGTTTGCTCGAACTTACTCCAAGTCTGCTGAAAAGTCTGTTTTTCGTCGTATAACAGCGATCGGTTATAGAGCATTTCGGAAACTAGAAATTCATCGTATAGATCGATATCACCGACTAATAGATCTAACCCCTGTACTTTGCAAACATGGGGAATTACCAGATCTTTGATTTGGTAGACTTTTTCTTCTGGATCGTTAACCTGTACTCCATAACGCGCGATCGCTTGACTGACCAGATTGCGCAATGTGCGGTTTTCTTTACGGCACTTGGCAAACTCGGCTGGAGAGATCATGCTGAGCGTGGCGCTAATTTGGGTATCTAAATCTACAACTAAAACCTTTTTGCGATGGATTTTAGCCAAGCAGGTGGCAATATTTACAGTTAAGGTGGTCTTACCGACTCCACCCTTCATATTTACTGTTGCTATTACTTTTCCCATTATTTCAATACTCGCAAAATACAGTTTTAAGACTATGGCTTCTGAGCCGCTTATCCTAAATCATTTTTAGTGAGATAACAATACACCATTGGACTGCTAAGTCATCTGTAAAAAACCACTACATCTAGCTTTATGCAAAGATTCTTCTCTAAGTTGCTTTCTAGTTTAAATTCGGGTTAACAACATGACCTCTAGTGGGGTCAGGGATAAATAATCCGAGGCGTAGCGATCGCAATACTACTTCCCAGACCTCGTGCATTTGTTCTTCTCCCTCTGTCCAGTAGTCGAAGGTAAATAGGACTTGGACATTGCCACCGATGCCGATTAGGATGCGGGAAGTTGCTTCTCTCTTCTCAGTAGCATCGATATATCGTAAATCTGCCCAGACTAGTTTCATGCCATCTCGATTAGCACTAGTAATTTTACTTTTGGCGAGAATTTCGCGATCGTCGTCATCTAGGACTTGTTGCAGAGCTTTTTTGAGTGGGAAGGTATTCCAGTCGTGGGGAGGCAAACGATTAAAGGACATTTCTAATGCGCCTGTATCGTCGGTTGGCTCAAAATCGTGAAAGCTTACGGACTTTTCCTTAAACTTAACGATCCAATCTTTAGGAAAGTCAAACCGCACCGCACCGCGATCGGCAACAAAGATCTTGTATCCCTCTTCCGACTCCCAGCCATGATCGCTGCGTAAAGTTAGGTCTTTTTTTCTCATGTTTTTAAATAGTATGCTAGCACTACAAATTATTTTCTTGGTAGGGTGGTCATTGCCCACCCTACTGTGGTGATAAAGCTGGTAAAACAAAAGCGATCGCAATGCCACCTATAACTAATATTTCAATAATAAGTAGAGTTTTACTAGAAGGCTTAAGCTTAAAGCTTTTAAACCAAGACTTTGGCATGTCTTCAGCGCGAATTTTCCAGTTATAGATAGATAACAATAGTGGCAAACCACCTACTTTAGCGCTCATCAATAGATGCATTGCTATACCAACAATCATCAATAACCATGCAATCAGGTGTCCGATATACCAAGCATGATTTAATTCCTCGCTCGGTAACCATTCTTCCTTCATCATCCGTCCTGTAATTACAGCAAAGGTAGCGGATAGAAGCATGATCGTATTTGTGAGCCGCTGTAGAGACACCCACCAAATTGGTTTATTAAATTCTTTAA
The DNA here is from genome assembly GCF_002914585.1 of Pseudanabaena sp. BC1403. NCBI lineage: Bacteria > Bacillati > Cyanobacteriota > Cyanophyceae > Pseudanabaenales > Pseudanabaenaceae > Pseudanabaena > Pseudanabaena sp. BC1403. The sequence goes on along the minus strand of NZ_PDDM01000014.1, from coordinate 150,729 downwards.
GCTGAACAAGGGATTGGGACTGAACTAATCGCCGTGAGCCAATATGAAAGCAATATAAAGCGAAAAGCGGTAAGAGAACCAAAAACGTTAAAGCGATCGTGCCGTGAATACCCTGAGTATTGGGAACTATGGGCAAGTTAAGAGTGCCAAACCGCTTGTCAAAACGGTCATAGACCATAAAGCCTGTAATCAATGATGCAAAGACAAGTAAAGCGATCGCACTATGCAGTAACCGCAGTAAAACAGGTTGATATGGAGTAGTTTGCGACATAATCTTTTTGTTATGATTGCGAATGAATATCAGATAAAATAAAAATGAGTAAAAGCCTAATAAGCAAAGTTATAGCAATCGGAGCTGCTCACCTTATATTCAATGTTACGATGTTTTTCACTGGCAAGCCTGTTGCAAGTGCGGCAGCCATATCACAAGCCCTCAAATGGTTAAGCTTTGGCACTCACGAGCAATATGGAGTATGGACACTGATTAGTATTGCATTTATGGTTAATTCATTTTTAAAAAGGATTCTTTAGGGGATAAAACAATGCTTAAATTCGCAATGTATTTCGTTATGTTTGTTGGTGCGATCGCGATCGCAGCTTGGGTATCTCGTGAGGCTAGTTACTTCTTTAATAGTCTTTTCTATTACGTTCGATACCATTGGCTACCATTTTTGGGAGGGGTCGCGTTAATTGCGATTATCTACAAAGTCCTTAGTAGTAAATCATGAGCCAACATGATAGATCTTGGAATAGATAGTTTAGAGCGAATTCTCACGGCTTGCGATCGCAACACATTGGCAGGCCAGCGCGATTATGCAATTTTGCGGTTATTAATGGAGAATTCGCTAAAGCGGCAGCAGGTTACAGCGATTAGTATTTGCGATTTTGACTTTAAGTCGCGATCGCTAATGATTCAACAGCCCTATAAACGTCAAGATCAGCAAAATCAACCAGAAGTTATTAGTCTCAGTTTAGACACAGCCACCGCATTACAAGACTGGCTGAATTTGATTCATATCAGCAATGAGAATGGGTTAGAAGATTCTCAAGCGCCATTATTTATATCGCTAGATCGCGCTAATTATGGACATAGGCTGACGGGAACAGCTATCTATGGGCTTGTCAAACGCGCAGCGGTTAATGCAGGTGTTAATAGTGCGATCGCCCCCGAACAGCTCCGATTTAGCCAAGAAAAATACGCATCATCTCTAGATTGCGAGACACAAAATGGGACTATAATTGAGACTGGTGATTCTCGATTGAGACTTGCTGATGTATCTAAATTAGAATACAAGAATCAAAACGAGACTCAAATAGAGATTGATAAGTATCAAATAAGAGTAGATAATCAATTAACAAATTCCAGCAACATTCCCTACGCACTTGCGGAATTTAGTCCTGATATATTAACGGCACTCCTTTCTGACAAACGGAGCCTTAACACTAGACGTGCTTATGAAAAAGACTTGCGATATTTTTTTCTTGCTGCCTATGGGCAAAAGCCAACTGAGACTGTAATTGCTCAGTTTCTACAATTGAATAGATTTGAGGCGATCGCGATCGCTTTGCGATACAAATCAGACCTAATTGCCAGAGGCTTAAAGGAATCCACAATCAATCGGCGGTTATCAGCGCTTAAGTCCCTAGTAAACTTTGCAGCCAAATTAGGAAAATGCAATTGGAATCTTGATGATGTCCAAACTGAGACAGTGCAAACCTATCGCGATACGACTGGGATTAAGCCTGAAGGTATTCGCACCATGTTACTGAGCATCAAGCGTGACACTATCAAAGGAAAACGTGATTTCGCGATTTTGAGGCTACTTTGGGACAATGCTTTACGTCGTAATGAAGTTGTTAGCGCCAATATCGGAGATTTTGATTATGAAGAGCGATCGCTACAAATTTTAGGCAAAGGACGTGGCTCTCAAAAGAGTCTCATTAGTCTTAATACTGGAACGATTGGTGCAATTCAAGACTGGCTATCTTGTTTTGAGACAAAGAATCCAACTCAGCCATTATTCCACTCCCTAGATCTTGCTAATCGCGGACATAGACTGACTGGAACGGCAATTTACCAAATTGTTAGCCAGATTGCACGAACGTCAGGGATTTCTAAACATATGTCCCCGCATCGGATTCGCCACTCTGCGATTACAGCCGCCCTAGATGCGACTAATGGCAATGTCCGTAAAGTTCAGAAATTATCACGACACAAGAAACTCGACACTCTCATGCTCTATGACGACAATCGTACAAATATGCAAGGTGAAGTATCGAGTTTGTTAGGAGATTTGATATAGCCCAAAAGCGAGTTGCGCAGCAACTCGCTTTTGGGCTTTAGAGTGGCTATAGCTAGCTATACCTTTAGGCACTCGTTCGTACGGCGTAAATGGTGGCGATCGGAATCACATTGTATTAATGCTATCTGTATCAACTCCCAAAAACAAAGTAATATTACATACGGTCTTCGTCTAGAGATGTATAAATATGATGCGAATACTGGCCTTGGTTCCAGGTGGAACTGGCGATCAGTTACTATTTTTCCCGACACTGGATACGCTTAAACAAAGTTATCCCAATGCCGAGATTGATGTGGTAGTCGAACCACGGGCAATGGCAGCTTATCGCGTTTGCCAATCTGTGAACCGAGTCCTCAAGTTTGATTTCAACGATCGCAACTCGTTGGCAGATTTTGGCAACTTACTCGGAACCATTCGTGATCGTGAATATGATGCAGCAATCGTTACACAGCCTAGTTTTTCGATTAATATCTTGTTGTGGTTAAGCGGTATTCCCCAGCGAATATCCTTTGCAGGGCAGGGTGACTTTTTGCTGACTAATATTATTACGGCCGATCCCCAAGAATATGCAGCAGTCCAAAAACATAACTTGCTGATGGCGATCAATATCCAGAAGTTATGTCCACCAATTAAGGTTACGCTCGCCAAAAGTGATTTGGATTGGGCCACGAGCGAGCAGAAGCGTCTCGGCATTCAGCAAAGTGGTTTTATCCTGCTAAATTGTGGCGCTTATGCTAACTACCCTGCGGAGAGTTGGGCAACAATTGCGCTCAGTATTCAAGCGAAACTCCCCGATTTACCAATTGTGGCGATCGACAGCGTCAATAATGCTGATTTGCTGAAGCAATTAACAGCCAAAGTCCCAAATCTCATAATTACTAGTCCGACGGATATCGGCAAGCTGACCGCATTTATTGCCTCAGCAAATCTATTTATTTGTGCTGAAGGTGACGCAATGCAATTGGGTGTTGCAGTTGGTACGGCAATAGTGGCGATTTTAGGCGCTAATACTCCTGCTGGATATTTGCTTCCGCTTACCGAAAAACGCATCAAATATGTACAAGCGATCGCAGGTCAATCTCTTAAAGCGATTGACCCGCAGATAGTTCTATCCAAAATCTGGGAAGGATAGATATTTTTAGAGTTTTCGCAGACACTGAAAACTCCAAAATGGGTTTTAATACACAAAAGGCTCGCAAAGCGAGCCTTTTGTGTATTAACGCTTAGTATTTTCCCAACGAGTGCCATCAAACTTATTTGCCCCAAATCAAGACCGAAAAAGACCGAAAAAGTTTGATCTAGTCATGACAATTCGCAGCATATAGTGGTATATCTCAACTATGACAAATTGGTCAGCAAAGAGATGATCAAAATAGTGGCTCTAAAGGTAATGGGTTTAACAACATGAAACCGTTAAAACTTAGCCGTGAATATGATGCAGCAATCGTTACACAGCCTAGTTTTTCGATTAATATCTTGTTGTGGTTAAGCGGTATTCCCCAGCGAATATCCTTTGCAGGGCAGGGTGACTTTTTGCTGACTAATATTATTACGGCCGATCCCCAAGAATATGCAGCAGTCCAAAAACATAACTTGCTGATGGCGATCAATATCCAGAAGTTATGTCCACCAATTAAGGTTACGCTCGCCAAAAGTGATTTGGATTGGGCCACGAGCGAGCAGAAGCGTCTCGGCATTCAGCAAAGTGGTTTTATCCTGCTAAATTGTGGCGCTTATGCTAACTACCCTGCGGAGAGTTGGGCAACAATTGCGCTCAGTATTCAAGCGAAACTCCCCGATTTACCAATTGTGGCGATCGACAGCGTCAATAATGCTGATTTGCTGAAGCAATTAACAGCCAAAGTCCCAAATCTCATAATTACTAGTCCGACGGATATCGGCAAGCTGACCGCATTTATTGCCTCAGCAAATCTATTTATTTGTGCTGAAGGTGACGCAATGCAATTGGGTGTTGCAGTTGGTACGGCAATAGTGGCGATTTTAGGCGCTAATACTCCTGCTGGATATTTGCTTCCGCTTACCGAAAAACGCATCAAATATGTACAAGCGATCGCAGGTCAATCTCTTAAAGCGATTGACCCGCAGATAGTTCTATCCAAAATCTGGGAAGGATAGATATTTTTAGAGTTTTCGCAGACACTGAAAACTCCAAAATGGGTTTTAATACACAAAAGGCTCGCAAAGCGAGCCTTTTGTGTATTAACGCTTAGTATTTTCCCAACGAGTGCCATCAAACTTATTTGCCCCAAATCAAGACCGAAAAAGACCGAAAAAGTTTGATCTAGTCATGACAATTCGCAGCATATAGTGGTATATCTCAACTATGACAAATTGGTCAGCAAAGAGATGATCAAAATAGTGGCTCTAAAGGTAATGGGTTTAACAACATGAAACCGTTAAAACTTAGCAGCAGATTCTCGTGGGCAATTGCCACCAATTATGTCGCTAGTTGTATTTTTCTAACTTGCCTTACTTTAATAAATAGTCTCAGCGATTCTTCAACGGTGATTGCTCAGCCTGTAATTTCTACGACAACCTGCCAACAACTAACTAATCGACGTTACGTCGTCATACTAGATCGTGCAGCTAATCTATTACCTCAGTTACCAGAATTTCTCGCAATTGCCGCTATACCCTGTAGTTATCTCAATACTTCCATGACTTTTTTTGGTGGGTTTGATAATGCACAGTCTTCTACATTTCGAGCAAATCAATTGCGAGCATTAGGACTAGATGCAGTTGTACATTCTTTCTCAGCAAAAGTAACCGATATTCCTGCTAATTTACAAGCTTCCGTAGTTTTGGTAGAACTGAGCAAAGAACCAAATATGGCAATTCAACAGGTGCAAACTCTATCTGGAAAGAGTGCAGTTTTAGCTACATTTAATAACCGTTCGGTACTTTTAGCAGCACCATTATCAAGTCAACAGAGCGCAGGTGCGATCGCTACCAAGCTTCGGGGTCAGGGGATAGCAGCTCAAGTGATTGGTGCATCATTGATTGCTTCACCGATGTCAGCAAATACCACAAGTTCTATCCCTACAAATTCAGTCCCAACTTCCCCAACAAACCCAACTTCTACTGCCACGATTTATCGCGTCTTAGTTCCCAATACAAATGCTGACACCTTAAAACAGATACGTGAACTTGTCCCCGATGCCTTCGTGACTATTTTTAAAGGTAAATCTTACATTCAAGTGCGAACTTATACTAATCGTAGTAACGCACACCGTGAGCGCGATCGCTTAAATTCTCGCTTTGCAGGCACGATTTTGATTCAAGATTAAAGTGCAAGATTAAACCTATGGCAACTGGTTCTAAGTCTTTAATTAATGCTGATTTACCAGCTTACACAGTACGTGTAAGCGATCGCGCAAAGTCTGTGCGCCTTTCACTTTCCGTAGAAGCTGGTTTAGAAGTAGTCATCCCTGTTGATTATGATCATCAAAAAGTTCCTGAGCTTGTCCAAAAAAAGCGCGATTGGATTGTTCGTAATCAGCTCAAACTCGATCAGCGTGAAGCTTTTTTTCAGTCACAGGCTCCCCATGAGTTACCTGACAGCATCAATCTGCGATCGCTAGGCGAAGAATGGCAAATCGAGTATCGCAACTCTCCTACGAAATCAAGAGCGATCGCGATCCAAGAAAATAAGTCTGAGCTAAAACTAGTGGTAAATGGCAATATTGCTGATGTCGAAGCTTGTAAATTTTTCCTGAAGCAATGGCTGATGCAAAAGGCGGAAAAGCATTTATTTAGCTGGTTACGCAAGGTCAGCATCAGCGCCAAGTTGCCCTATCGCACTACAGCAGTGCGTAGTCAAAAGACTTTATGGGGTAGTTGCTCTGGCAGCCGCAACATCAGCCTCAACTACAAACTACTATTCCTCGAACCCAATGTGGTCGAATATGTGCTGATTCATGAGCTTTGCCACACTGTTCACATGAATCACTCAGATAAATTTTGGAAGCTAGTCAGTAAATTTGAGCCAAATTACAAAATATTAGATAAATCTCTTAATCAGGCTTGGCAAGTTATCCCAGCATGGCTTAACTTTTAAAGTGGCGGCGCTTCGCGCCGCCACTCATCTTCTGGTTTTATGTCCTAAGATAAGTGACTACGAATATACTTATATAACTTCAAAGCAATTTCAAAATATTTTTTAAAATTAGTGAATTTTTAGGTCTCATCCTTTAGGGGGATTTTCTATATATTTACTGTTAATTAGCTTGCGATAGGAACACTTGCTTGAAAGCATCACAATACAAGTCAATAGGGGATTTAGCACATGCTTTAAATTGTTCTTTAGGCAGGATTGATGTGAGTGAACTTCCGATTCATCAGTAAATCGCATCTATAGACATCCCTAAGTTAAGCTCTATACTGTCATATTGAAATTGACAAGTGTGAGGTATTCATTTATGACTGAAACAAAACCAAATTTACTACCAATTATTGGTGGTGCGGCTGTAGTCGTTGCAGGGGGCATAGGTGCTTATTTCTTCCTCAATAAGCCAGCGATCCTACCTACAGGTAGTAGCACTGCGGGAACGTTGTCGGTTGTACCTAAACAGTCATTGATTGCAATGTCTTTATCAACTGATGGAGAGGCATTGTCAAAGATAGAACAGTTCTTGTCTCCAGAAACCAAAAAGATTTACGATAATGCGATCGCTGAAGCAAGGAAAGGGCTTTCTTCGAGTGACTTCGACTATGAAAAAGATGTAAAGCCTTGGATCGGTAAAAATGTGACCATCGCCATTTTGCCTTCTAAGAAGACTGCTAGCCTTACGTCTAGAAGCTCCCAAGCAGCAATCCAAAATCGCTATGTACCAATGAGCGATACTGGTTCAATTCAGTTTGTGCAAGATAAGGTTGAGACTGAAGCCAAGACTGTCCCAAATATTCTGATTGTGGCTGAGGTTAAAGACAAGGCTGGGGCTGAGAAGTTTTTGACTGAAAAGATCAAAGCTAAATCAGGTGGCAAAGAAAAGCAATCTGATTATAAAGGCGTAAAAATCACACAATATGGCGAAGGCTCAAAAGTCAGTGCAACTGCAATGGTTGGTGATTATTTGATTGTCACTCCTCAAGAACAGACTACTCAGAAAGCGATCGATACTTTTAAGGGTGAAGCTTCGTTAGTAAGTTCAGCAAGTGCCGACGATCTCAAGCTTCAAAATCCTGTTGCCCAAATTTATATTCCCAACTTTGGCGAATCGATCGTTGAGCTAGCAGCGCTAAATCCCGAAGCTCAGACAATTCCCCCACAATCGCTGGAGCAATTGAAAAAAGTTAAGTCCATGAATATGGGATTTGGCATTGATGACGCAGGCATTCGCTTTAAAGCAACTGGTAAGTTTGATCCTGCTGCTATTGCTGCTCTCAAGAACTCGCCCAATAAGGTTATCAGTCAAATTCCTGCCCAAGCATTTATGTTAACCACTGGGTTTAATATTAAGAATTCATGGGAGCAATTTGTCAAGTCAGCCGAAAATACACCTGAAGTCAAGAAGGGAATCGACGAAGTCAGAACCCAACTGAAGACTTCTCCCTTAGCGATCGATCTTGACAAAGATATCTTTGGCTGGATGGACGGCGAATTTGCTTTCACTGCTGTATCTGGAAAACCAGAAGGAATTTTGGCACAATCCCAAGGGCTTGCACCTCTATTAATGCTGCAAACCACAAACCGTGCTGCTGCTGAATCCTTGTTTAAGAAACTGGATGATTTTGCATCCAAGAATGGCGCAACAGTAGCCAAAAAAGATGTTGGTGGAGTATCAGTTACAGAATGGTCGGCAGCTGGAGCTGGAGCGATTATTTCGCATGGTTGGAGCCAACAAGACACTCTCTTCGTCACTGCATCGCCTATCGTGTCTCTCTTTGTACCAAAACCTACAACTGCGATCGATGCTGATCCTACCTTTAAGTCAGTGGTCAGTACTCTACCAACTAACAATGTTGGCTACTTCTATATTGATGCCGATCGCGCTTGGAGTATTTTTCAAACTTTCATTCCCCCTGCCGAGAAAGCAAAAACTCCTCCTGAGACAAAAGCTTTGATTGAATCTATCCGTGGATTAGCTGGAACTGCTGTTTATCCTAACGCAGAGACTGCTGAAGTCGAAGTAATCTTGGCGCTAAAGAAAGGTGGTAAGTAAATAAAGCGATCGCGCTTTCTTCACAATAAAAAAAGACGCACGTTGTGCGTCTTTTTTTATTGCTGTTCTAAATATCTTTTGCCCCAAAAATGCATCGCATCCAATACAGGTTGTAAGGTTTTGCCCAAAGGTGTTAGAGAATACTCTACTTTTGGTGGGACTTGCGTATAAACTTCTCGATGTATTAGCCCATCGTTTTCCATTTCTCGCAATTGTTGAGTCAACATTTTTTGAGTGATGCCATGCAAACTGCGATGTAATTCTCCAAAGCGCCTCGTGCCATTAAACAGTTCGTGCAAAATTAAAACTTTCCACCTTCCGCCGATCGCTTCAAGGGTAGCTTCGACGGGACAGCTAAGGCGATCACTCTGGTAAGCAGCGCTACAATCTATATCAGGCAAGGGATTAATGATAAAAGTATCAGAATATTTTTCCATAGTATCTTTTTAGTATGTACCTTACAAAAAAGTGCATACTTTACGAAAAGAGTGTAAAGCAATTATATTTGATTTGTCGGTAACCAACGCATTTGGTAAAAATCATGAGTGAGCCTAAGATTGTTGACAAGAAGCCAGTTGTATTGGAGCTAGAACCCAAAACTTATTACTGGTGTACCTGTGGCGAATCCACAAACCAACCCTATTGTAACGGCGCACATAAAGGAACAGAATTTACACCTCTTGCCTTTGAAGTGACCGAAACCAAGAAAGTTGCGTTATGTCTATGTAAACACACAGGTAATGCGCCATTCTGTGACGGTGCACATACAAAACTCTAATTCACAATTTGCAGCGCCATTAGGCGCTGCAAATTATCCAAAAACAATAAACAATTACCAGAGGTAAAAATTATGTTGACTATTCGTAAATCAGAAGAAAGAGGACATGCCAATCACGGATGGCTCGATAGTTATCACACTTTCTCCTTTGCTGGCTATTACGATCCGCAACATATGGCATTCCGTTCATTGCGAGTAATTAATCAAGATCAGATTGCTGGTGGCAAAGGATTTGGAACGCATCCCCATCGTGATATGGAAATTATTACTTACATGCTGGATGGCGCTTTAGAGCATAAGGACAGCATGGGAAATGGTTCAGTTATTCGTGTTGGTGATGTGCAGAGAATGAGTGCTGGGACTGGCATTACCCATAGTGAGTTTAATCCTTCGGCGACGGAATCCGCCCATTTATTACAAATATGGATTATGCCGAATCAAGAGAGCGTAAAGCCAAGTTATGAGCAAATCTCTTTCTCACGGGAGGAAAAGCTTAACCAATTGCGGTTGATCGCTTCACCCGATGGACGCGATCGCTCAGTCACAATTTATCAAGATGCCTATATTTATGCTTCTATTCTCGAAGATGGCGTAGAAGTTACTCATACAGTTAAGCAAAATCGCTATGCATGGATACAGGTAGCTAGAGGCTCTGTGTTAGTAGGCGATCGCTTGCTAAATACTGGTGATGCTATTTCTAGCGATCAAATTGGCGATTTGAAATTGACTGGTAAAGAAAACTCTGAAATCCTAGTTTTTGATTTGGTCTAAATTTCCTATCCTGAATTCCGAGCCAATAAAATTTTTGAAAGTGCTGCTTTGCATCACTTTCAAAAATTTACCCAAAAACAAGAGTGGTGGCACGCGCCGCCACTCTTATTAAGACTTTATGCATGGCTGATAACAGCTAACCGCCTCATAATCACGTTGCCATGTAGATGATTGCTCTAATTCGCTTTTGATATAGCGTGAAGTTTTGACAATCCAACCTGATAGATATTGAACATCTGGTGCTTCAATCTGCTGAACTATTTTTGATTCCACCCTTACCTGCCAAGGTTTTGGGGCATTACCCCAAACACTAGACTCAACTTTGTTTTCCTTTTCTAATACTTGAAAGCGCAATTGTAAAGGAATTTGACTATGGTTGCGAACGATTAAATCCTTATATCCATTAGCTACCGCCGCATCTTGTCCTAACTCATAAAATCTTGATTCTCCATAGGCATCGATACTATGGCAATGCCTTTCTAAAATCTCGCATCCTGCATAAAGTAAAGTATTAAAAATATTAGTAGCAATTAGACATAAACCTCCACCCACATCAGTTAGTACCTGACCACGGACAAATACTGGAGCTTCCCGAAACCCATTAGTTTTAGTCGGTTCACCTATGCGATCGCTAAAGCTAAAAATCTTTTGTGGAGGGATGTACAGGCAGTTCAGCTTTTGAGTAGCAAGTTGCAAGTTCCAAATCCGATTAGCCCGAATTTCTGGTGTGCCACGATCGGGGATCGGAGTACTAAACTCAGTCCATTTGTGCAGGTAGCGATCGCTATGATCGGGATTTTGCTGATTAGCATAATGGAATGGATATCCTTTAGCTAAAGCTTTTGCATATTTCAGACTATTACGAATTGGTCTTTTGAAATCTTGCCAGATGTGATTCATAACTCTTAAACTTTGAGCTTTTGTTTCCTTAATTAATTTTCACATGAAACCTATCAAAATCTAAAAATAGAGATATTACCCAAAGATTGTGAGGCGGTGCTTTACGCCACCTCACAATCTTTGAGTTTTACAGTGCATAGCGCTGCACATTGGAAAATTGCCATGAAATCGCTACAATACTTGCAATGAATAATTCATACCAATTCACAAAAGTGTTGTCACACTTTTGTGAATTGAAAACCAAAACCTGTGAGGGTTTTAAAAGCACAAAATGGCGTAGCCATTTTGTGCTTTGGTATCAGTATTCTCAATAATCCAATATCTAGAGACAATAAATACCTGTGGGCGCAACTAATCAGATCGAAGATCAGCCGAACTTACCATCAGACCATAAAAAATTAGCCAAGAAACCCAGAATTGTACTTACGGGTGGCGGCACAGCGGGTCATGTTAGCCCCAATCTCGCTTTAACTGCAAGTCTTGAATCCGATGGCTGGGAGATTGTATATATTGGCTCTAACCATGGCATTGAGAAACAGTTAGTTGCCGAAACTGGAATTCCCTACTACGGTATTTCTTCTGGAAAACTGAGACGTTACTTTTCTTGGCAGAACTTCATTGATCCTTTTAAAGTAATTAAAGGCATATTTGATGCTTATTTTGCGATCGCCAAAATCAAGCCCAAAGTTGTTTTTTCTAAGGGTGGCTTTGTCACTGTTCCCGTTATTTTTGCTAGTTGGCTGCAACGGATTCCTGTAATTATCCATGAGTCAGACTTCTCTTCAGGTTTAGCCAATCGCCTATCAATTCCCTTTGCTACCAAAGTCTGTGTTACATTTCCTGAGACTGCAAAGCATTTAGCAAAATATGCTGCAAAGATTAAACATACAGGCTTACCCATTCGTCCCGATATTCTTCGAGGAAATATAGAGAAGGGAAGAGAATTTTGTGGGTTTAATGCCGATTCTCCAGTTCTATTTGTGGTTGGCGGCAGTACAGGCTCTGCGAAAATCAATCAAGCTGTCCGTTCAGTTTTGGATGTTCTTACGCAAAACTATCAAGTTGTTCATGCTTGTGGTCGAGGGAATCTAGATAGCAATCTCAAAGGAAATCAGCGCTATCAGCAATTTGAATATTTAGGAACAGAACTTGCGGATATTTTAGCGATCGCTGATTTAGTTGTGTCGCGTTCTGGAGCAAATGCCGTATTTGAATTTTTGACTTTGCGAAAACCGAATTTGCTTATTCCTCTATCCAAATTATCCAGCCGTGGCGATCAGATCCTCAATGCCAAGTCTTTTCAAGCTCGTGGCTATAGTGCCGTTCTGTTTGAAGAAGATTTGACCAGTGAAAGCTTATTAGCGGCGATCGCAGATCTTAATATGCGTCGTGACGAGTATATCGAGAATATGAATAAGAGCGAAGATGCTAATGCGATCGCGCAAATTGTCTCTTTGATTAAAGAATTCAGATATTAAAATTGTGGCGAAGCCACATTTTTAATGCCATTTACTCACGGCGGGTTGGTAACTGACCTTTTTTGAGGATGTCGATCACCGCAGTATGTCGCTTGAGATCGTTGTGGACTTGATCGTAAATTTGGCGATCGCTACCCTTCAAACCAATCACGCCATAGAGCCTTACATTGCCAACCCGACCTTTGAGCGCATGATCGCCAAAATCAACAACATCAATTTCATCCTTGACAATTTCGTAAAGTGATTCAGTAATGACAATATCTGTCTCAAGTTCCTTGGTCATTCCTTCGACACGACTTGCTACGTTCACAGTATCACCAATTACCGCATATTCGAGGCGGCGAGAGGAGCCAATATTGCCAACAGTTACTTCTCCGTAATTAATGCCAATTCCATTTGAAAATGGGATTTTATTTTCAGACTGCCAGACCTTACGAAGTTCCATTAATGCCAATCGCATATTTAGAGCCGCGTTAATCGCATTCATCGCATCGGCTTTCTCCCCCCGCGAGACAGGTGAGCCAAATTCCGCCATAATTGCATCGCCGATAAACTTATCAATTGTGCCTTGGTATTCCAAGATCGCATCCACCATGCCGCCCAGATAAGTATTGAGCTGTTGGATTAGTAATTTTGCAGGGAGGCGACTAGAGAGGGTCGTAAAGCCACGAATATCTGAGAAGAGAACGGCTGCTTTGAGTGTGTGACCTTCTAATAAATCACGAAAACCTTCTGGCTGATTAATGATTTCTTCGACAATTGGCGCTGCGACATAACGCTCTAGAGTGCGTCGCAGCAAGAGCTTATCAATTTGAGCAGCGATCGAGCCAGTAGTTAAAAGGGCTATTCCATTTAAGCTGATCGCGATCGCAGGAATTGCCACAGGCAAAATCGTACTCGTGTAAATAAAGCTGACATATCCAATCCCAAACCATGCGATCGCAATGATAAAAGCCGTTAATATCTGGGTAGTTGGGCGCTTGAATCGGCAGAGGATAGCACCTGATATACCGACAAACAACAGCGTAAAGATCCCCTCCTGCATTGGATTAGCAAATAGCCCAGCCATGCTTTTCCCCTGCATGAGCGTAGCGATCGCATTGGCATGAATTTCTACCCCTGCCATTCTCCCCATCGCTGAGTTTTGAATATCTTGCTTTGATGCAGCCGTTGCCCCAATTAGAACGATTTTATCTTTAAAAAATTTGCCGCCTTGAAGTTGTTCACTATTCCAATTGTATGGATCGATCACATAATAAAAGGGAAGCTGTTGTCGAGCATTTGTCCATGTATCCGCACCACCAAAGAAATAAATTCCATCGCCCTTGGGTTTAGGATAGCTAATTTTCGCTACATTCAGACTTGAAGCGGCAAAAGTTGGCACAATCGGTAACCCACTATCTGCTGGCGGCTGCACGCCCAAACGGTGAATTCCATCAGTAACTTCAGGACGAAAATTAATTAGTCCTAGCGTATTTGGCTTTAATTGAAAAATCCCTTCAGGCGAGGCAAGCTGCATAATATTCGCTTCACCGATTTGTGTAAATTCATAGCTAGCAGCGAATACTGCTCGCTCTCCATATTTAGCGATCGCGGCTTGGAACTTACCATCATCAGCAGCCCCATGATCTCCAGGAGTCACAAATAAAATATCGAAGGAAACGACTTTAGCGCCAGCTTTAACCAGTTTTTCGAGTGCTTGGGCATAGACTACCCGTTTCCATGTGGTTGTGCGAAATGGCTCTAAAAATGGACGGGTTTTGGGATCATAAAATTCGCCTTGGCGTAAAGAGAGATCATCGATCGCCAAAATCACAATATCTTTAGGTGGAGCAATCGGGCCACGCCAGTTAAAAAATGCTGATTGGGTCTGTCGTTCGAGACTTTGGACTTCATTTAGCTCTAAGCCTGTCGCGATCGCACTCAAAGCTGCGATCGCGCCAATCAATGCATAGCCAATAAATTTGGGACTTGATAATGCTTTGAATTTATTTTTGATATTGGCTTTCATTACATTTTTTCGATGTGCTCGATCAAAATTTTATACCAATTTTCAAAATCGCTAAAATATTTACAGTTCAGCGCTCGCCTTTCAGCCAAAACGCCTACGCTAAATTTCTTGTACAATTAATAGCGATCGCGATCGGCAAAGAAATATGAAACTTAAAAGAGTCTCTGTCAAAGGTCTAAATAATAAAGTTGATTGTGATTTTGAATTTCACGACGATATAAATATTGTCACAGGCATCAATGGTTGTGGAAAAACAACATTCTTAAAAATGCTCTGGTATGCCATTTCAGGAAATATCGAGTATCTTTTATCTGAAATAAGTTTTGAATCATTTAACTTAGAAACAAGCTATTTTCAACTATCTCTAAGCAGCAAAGATACTGTTGTTGAGTGGAAATATAATGGCAATGAGATTAAAAAAAATGGTCTTATCAATTTAGATAAATATAGTTCAGCACAAGAAATTGCATCATTGCAATCACTAATAATAGAAAGTAATACATCATCTCTTTTCTTTCCCACTTTTAGGAGGATTGAAGGAGGATATTCAATCGTAAATACTGAAACTGTACGACGTATTACAACTCCAGCAAAGAACATTTATCCTTATCAGTTGCCAAGTCCGATCCCTACCCCCCTGTCACCAATACCATTCCCTATGATAGGACCAACTGGGGCGTTGCAATCTGAAAGAAGTAGAGATTACATAAATATAAGTATAAAAGATGAATTTAACAATCTGTCAAATCGTATAAGTATTGGAGCGCATAGGTTTATTTGTTCTATTTCAACTCACGATCTTGGCTTATTGCTAAAATCACGTTATATCGAGATTTCCGAAAAAACAAATGGAGAGTTTCTTAAGTTTAGTGCCTCATTGAGTAGTCAAGTTGAAAATATAGCGTCAGATATGGCAAGTGGTAAAATCGATGCTTTGGATATCCTCACTAGACTAGAGCAAGAAAATAATGCTGTTAATAATAAACGGAATGAACTACTCAGACCTTTTGAGGTTTTATCTGAATTAGTTACTAATGTTATGCACTATAAATGTATCAAGCTCGATGATTTTACCCTTGGAGAGTCAGGTAATGCGATAGATTCTAGATTGCTTTCGTATGGTGAACAGCAAATGCTGAGTTTTCTTTGCTATAACGCATTTTATGAAGACTCAATAATATTTATTGATGAGCCTGAGATGAGTCTACACGTAGATTGGCAACGTAGGCTATTTCCGAATTTGATGAAACAACAGTCTAGCAACCAGTTTATTGTTGCTACACATTCTCCTTGCATTTATTCTAAGTATCCAGACAAAGAGATTATCCTTTCAGAGGAGAAAGGTAAATGAGCTATTCTGTAGAAGAAATAATCAGTGAGTTATCTAAACCAACAGCACTTTTAAAAGTTTTAGTCGAAGGGAAAGATGATGCTTTAGTTTATAGATATATAGAAGATAAGCTTAATGATCTAATTAGTATAGACAATAAAGCTGATGTTATTGTATGTGGTGGAAGACTAGAACTTATTGAGGTTTTTGAAAGCAGAGAAAAATTCAAAAATACCAAGGTTGTCTTTCTTGCAGATAAAGATATGTGGTTTTTTGTAGGCGTGCCAAAAGACTATGAAGACATAGTATTTACAGATGGTTATTCAATAGAAAATGACATTTATATTGAGTCAGTTTTTAACAGTCTATTGGATAGAGATGACATAAAACTTTTTGAAGGCTTAATCAAGGAGTTATCAATTTGGTTCGCATTTGAAGTTAATAGATATAAAGAAACTGGCGATTCCAAATGTGATGTTAGTGTAGATAGAGTTTGTCCAAATAATACTTTTTGTCCTAACTTCAAGAAGAGCATAAATTTTATCGATCCACCTCAACATCTTATAGATCTAATTTGTGCTGAATATACTAGGGCTTTACGTGGGAAGAACTTATTTCAAGCTCTATCAAGGGTCCTCAATAAAGATAGACCTTCCTCATTTAGCTACGCCAATCTTCTAAAACTAGGAGCAAAACTTGAAAACCAAAAAATTGAGCAGCTTATTAACAAACTATCGAGTAAGTTTCAAGAATATGGGTGAGGTAAGCATTATGAACTAAGTAGATATAACTAATTGCAAAACAGCTAACTATAAAATTACAAACTTCCTAAAAACATTTACTAATTTTTTCAACATGACCATTTTTGAAGTTTCCGTTCCTGCGACTACAGGCAACCTTGGCCCTGGATTTGATTGCCTTGGTGCTGCGCTATCACTTTATAACCGTTTTGAATTCTCCTTCGCCGATCGCCTCACAATCACAGCGTCGGGTGAAGGCGCAGACAAGGTAGAGCGGGACGAGACAAACCTTGTGTATCAGGGTATTGCTAAGTTTTATCATCATATTGATCGCAAAATCCCCGCGATCGCATTTCACACAGACACAGCCATCCCACTATCGCGAGGCTTGGGTAGTTCAGCAACCGCGATTGTCGGTGGCATTTTTGGCGCGAACCTGTTGGCAGGATCACCACTTGATCGCATGGAGTTATTGGACTTAGCGATCGCCATGGAAGGACATCCTGACAATGTGGCTCCCGCGATGCTCGGCGGATGTCAACTAATGGCATCAAATCAAGCAGATGGCTGGGAATTTTGCGATTTGCAATGGCATCAAGATATTGCGATCGCTGTAGCAATTCCTGACTTTGAGTTATCGACTGCCGAAGCACGCAAGGTTTTACCAAAACAATTTTCGATGCATGATGCAGTTTTCAACGCTTCCCACTTGGCATTGTTAACGCATGGGATTCAGACAGGGAAGGCTAGTTGGCTTAAAGCAGGACTACAGGATCGCTTACATCAGCCCTATCGCCAAAGTCTGATTACAGGTATGGCGGATGTACAGACAGCAGCGATCGCAGCAGGAGCCTATGGCATGGTGATCAGTGGCGCTGGTCCAACACTACTTTCTTTAGCCCCAATGGGTACAATAGAATCAGTCGCCCAAGCAATGCAACAAGCATGGCAAGCAATTGGTGTAACGGCTATTACTAAATGTCTAGCGATCGCAAAAGATGGTACAACATTCAAAACTCGTTAGATTTTATGTGCAACCCCGAACCAATAGATTTTTTAAAAGTGTTGCTTCGCAACACTTTTAAAAAATCTATTGGTTCGCTTGATCAAAAATTGCTATATTTGACCGACACTGTAGGAAACATATGTCTAAATTTCAATTTTTACTAATCTCTGCACTGATTTCCTCAGTGGTGCTGCTATTTGTTGGCAGTCGTGACGGAAATCCTTTTGATTCCGTATTTCCGATCGCAGTGGTCATTGGGCTAGCGGTCGTGGCTCAGAAGTATCTGTCAGAAAAAGTTTGGAGTCGCTTTGCGCGTTGGGTGAACGAGACAACAGGACGCAAAGTTTTTTATGTGCGATCGCCTCGCCAAAAAGTTGCCCCAGAACGCAAACTATTACCTCCTTCTAAGCTCAATCGTCTCAAATAAGCCAAGAACTTGAGTTCTTGGCTAAAAGCTCAAATCTGCTGAAGCAGACTGAAGAATTATCTTAAATTAACCCGTTTCAACGGATTTGAGCTTTTAGCCCGCACTTGAGTGCAGGGCTTCCGTGTTTGCAATAATTACATAACTTCCAAATCATGACCAGTTACGAGACTCTTCATCAACCTTTGCGAGTTGGCATCGTTGGCTCTGGCTTTGTTGCCAAGTTACGCACCGAAATCTTCAGTCAAGATCCACGCATTATCGTGACAGCGATCGCAGGCAATCTCGAAAAATCACAAGCGATCGCCAATGAATTCGCGATCGCAAATGTGCATCAATACTGGTCAGAACTAGTCATGCGTCCCGATATTGACTTAGTTGTGGTTTGTAATGTTAATCGTGATCACGCGGCAGTAGTTGGACAAGCTTTGCGATCGGGCAAGCATGTGATTGTAGAGTATCCCCTTTCATTTAGCCTTTCTGAAGCAGAGGAATTGGTAAAACTTGCTCAGCAACAGAACTTAATGCTGCATGTCGAACATATTGAACTTTTGGGCGGTGTGCATCAATTGGTGATGGAACATTTAGCTAAAATTGGCACTCCTTTCTATGCAAGATATTCCACTAAAAGTCCACAACGTCCTGTCCCAGACAAATGGACTTACAAACCAGATTTGTTTGGATTCCCCCTGACAGCAGCAGTCTCTCGACTCAATCGGATTATCGTTCTCTTTGGAAAAGTAAAGTCTGTCTCTTGTCAGTTACGCTATAGTGGCGACAATTTGCCGCGTCATTTTACTTCCTGTGTTTGTAATGCTCAACTTCAGTTTGAGAATGGAGTTATTGCTGATATCGGCTACAGTAAAGGCGAAAACTTTTGGCAGCCAGAGCGAATTATGGAGTTGCAGGGTAGTGACGGAGCGCTAATTTTTTCTGGAGATAAGGGAAAATTAATTACGGCGGATGGAACATTGGAACTTGACGCAGGGACGACAAGAGGCTTGTTTAAGAAAGACACCGAAAACGTTCTTTTGCATCTGTTTTCAGGTACGCCGCTTTATACCAGCCATGAGAGTATCTTGCATTCTCTTGCAGTTGCCAATGCTGCGGAAAAGTCAGCGATCGCAAATCAAATCATTACCCTATAAAAACAAACAGGTAAGAATAGGCAGCGCGAAGCGCCGCCTATTCTTACCTGTTAAACAAGGGGCGCGTAGCGCCCTTGTTTGGGTTTTAATGTTTAATTTTTAAGAATTTCAACGTTTTACAGCGATCGCCTTGTAATTAAGCTTTACTCAAGATATAGCAAATTCATTAAATATCTAAAAGTATGTTTCAACAAGTTTTATTAGCTGTTGATGGTTCTGGGCGATCGCGCGAAATGATGAATATGCTGCTAGCCCTGCCTAGTATGCAAACTTTACAAATTAACGTACTGCATGTAATCCCCAACTCAACTAACTCGGAAGCGGTTACGGAATATCGCATCGCGGGTGAAAAGATTGTCGAAAGAGAAGTAAAAAGTTTGCGTTTGACATCAGGTAATACCACTGTATCGATGCTCAAAGAAGGCGAACCCAAAGATGTTGTGTGCAAAGTAGCCGAAGATCTGAAGCCCGACTTAATGATCATGGGATCTCGCGGTATGGGAAGATTACAAGCAATTTTGGCAAACTCAGTCAGTCAATACGTTTTTCAATTGTCTGACGCACCAATGTTGCTAATCAAAGACGATGTATACATCAAAACCATCCGCAGCGTCATGGTTTCCGTCGATGGCTCTGCTTCATCCAACAACTGCCTTGATCTTGCCATTAAAATCGTAAGCGGTGCTAAGGATGTAGAAATCTTCTTGGTAAGGGTGGTTAAGCGCAAGGAAGATGCCAATGCCAACACTGATCCTGTGTTAGTTGAAGCTAGCGCTAAACTCAAACGGATGAATATTCCTTCACGCTCCTTTATCAGTTCTGGGGACATTGGCAAAGAAGTCTGCAAGCTTGCTGATGAGTCTAATACTAGCCTTTTGATGATTGGATCACCCGATCGCCGCCCTTCGATCGCCCGTAGTTTGCCCGATCTTGATCGCTTGTTAGGTTCTTCAGTATCTGACTATGTGCGCGTCAATGCCACAGTACCAGTGTTGCTAACTCGCACAATAGAGTAAAAGAACCCATATTTGTAGCGCGGCTTCGGCACTACAAATATGAGCAAAAAAAGCTAAACCAAAAAGAGGAAATCGACTGCTAAGCGGTCGATTTCCTCTTTTTGGTTTTATACCAATTCACAGAAGTTTTGTCACACTTTTTTGAATTGAAAAGCAAACCCTGTAAGGGTTTTAAAAACGCCAAGCGGCTTAGCCACTTGGTGTTTTGGTATTAGTCGAGATGTTCAGTAAAATGTCTGATGCTACGAATTGATCATTTAGGTTACGGTTATGCAAGTTTTTCAGGCTCTGATTGATATATGTCATTGTTCTCATTACGATCGCAGATCAATTATTCGCCCTCAAAATTTAGTGATAAATGAAATTGATGAGCGCAACAAACAATGTCAATCAGTCACAAGTTAATCTTGTTGCAGCATTCCAAGCAGCGCAAGATATTGCACGAGAGTTAAATGTTGATAAGCTTGTTGAGATTAGTCTTTCCGTATTATTAAGGATCTCAAAAGCTAAGTCTGGTTTTATCATTTTAGCCGACAGTCAAGAATATACGATCGCTGCCATCATCTCAGAGCGATCGCCAAATTTAGAGATAGATCAAAGATTAGCCCTAACATGCGCTGAGCCTTCTAGTTTGCCAATGTTGATGGTGCGCTATACCTTAGACAATCGCCTAGAAACAATCTGGAATCAAGATAATCCTGATCCACATTTTGCCGATGATCCCTATTGGTTGGCTCATTCTCCTCAAGCAGGTTTATGTATACCGCTATGCGAGGCAGAAGAATTATTAGGAGCAATTTATTTGGAGGATAGCAGCAGCAATCAACTACTACAAGTAGAGTACCTCCAAGTCTTGCGATCGCTAAGCCAGCAAGTAGCAATTTCACTTGTGCGATCGCGCGAATTATCAAGTATTACCCAGCGCAAAGATTTTGAAGAAGCTTTACAGCGTAGTAACTCACTTTTAAAAGCTCAGCGTGAAACCTCATTTGATGGAGTTTTGGCAGTAGACGAGCAAGGACGGATTGTTAGCTATAACAATCAATTTTGTGAATTATGGCAAATTCCTGATTCAGTTCTGCAATCTGTGGAGTATGGAGGATTACTCAGCCTTTTACAACATCATCTGCAATTACCCGATGGATTAGTTGAAGCTCTTGAAAATGCCTATGATTCTCCTGAGAAGTATACTCAACGCGAGATTTACCTTGCCGATCGTCGCGTGATTGATTGCTATTCAGGACAGGTACATTCTCCTGAAGGCAAATTTTATGGGATGGTGTGGTACTTTCGCGATGTGACAGAACGTATTTGCATATTGCAAGAACTCCGCGCAGAACAAGAGCGCTCTGAGCGTTTATTACTAAACATGTTGCCTGAAAAGATTGCCAAAAAGCTCAAGCATAGTCGTGCCTCAATGGCAGATGGCTTTGAAGAAGTATCAGTTTTATTTGCTGATATTGTTGGCTTCACTGAATTATCCAGTCACATGTCGCCTGTACAACTTGTCGGTCTGCTCAATCGTATTTTTTCGATGTTTGATAGCTTGTGTGATCATTACAAACTCGAAAAAATCAAAACCATTGGTGATGCCTATATGGTGGTGAGTGGATTGCCTGAGCCAAGAGCCGATCATGCCGCTGCGATCGCCAGTATGGCTCTCGATATGCAAAAGTCTATCTCTCAAGTTAAGTCACGGGAAGGCATCCAAATCTCGATGCGGATTGGCATTAATTCAGGTCCAGTAATTGCTGGAGTGATTGGAACGAAGAAATTTATTTACGATCTATGGGGTGATACTGTCAACGTTGCGAGTCGGATGGAATCATTGGGCTCACCGAAGGCAATACAGGTTACTGAAGAGACATACTCACGTTTACGCGACCAATTTAATTTTGAGCAGCGTGGCTTGATTCCAGTAAAAGGAAAAGGTGAAATGATGACCTATTGGCTAGTAGGCAAGGTTAATTAAAAGATACTCCTTTCCCAGTCAAGAAATAGCGGTGCGGGGCTTCGCCCCGCACCGCTATTTCTTGGTTTTATATGTCTATTTCTTGGGTGGGAAGGGATTAGGTGGACTTTGTCCACCTATCTTTTGTTTATGGATGCACTAGCCATGCTCTCTGAATTGGCTGGACGATCGCCTGTACTAGTGACGATAACCGCGCAATATCCTGCAAACCATTCTCAGTCTGGACATTAATTCCCTGCTTATAAATGCTATAGCCCTTAGTTCGAGACACTCTAATACCGCAATAGTATTTAGGATCTAGCCCTTGCGAAATTAATTTCTCGCGCCAACTATCTAGGCTCTCTTGTTGCTGAATGTCATCCAAATGCGAAATATCTGTAGCTCGAAACAAATCGCGATCTAAAAAGCGACGGCATAAATCCGCAAGTGTGCGATCGCTACTATCTCGCCATCTATGCATGTGATAAGTAAAAACTGTGTCATCGGAAGCAAAATATTCTTCGCATGTTAGAGATTGTGGCTCTTGAGTTAGCCAAGCTGTCATCGTAGGATCTCTAAATATTTGATCATGATCACCCGTAGCAATTAAGAGTTTAGCTCTGCGAAAAATTCTTTCTAATAAAAATCTTGCTGCTAAGTTTTTCGGATGATTATAGACCTGCAAATACATAAAGTAGCGCACCGTCAAATAATGCTCGATCGCGACAATTCCCTTACGACCAATTACTAAGTTTTGAGAAATAGGATCAAAACGCAAAGCCAGTAAAATCCGATCAAGATCCAATTGCCCATACTTAGCACCAGTGAAATAACTATCTCGTTCTAAATAATCAAGGCGATCGCAATCAATTTGACTAGAGATTAGCTGATAGATAAATGGCACGGAATATTTTTTCGTAAATACTCTTTCTAAATCCGCAATTAACTCGGTTGAGAAGCTATTCAGAACCTCAGCAATTTGGCGGAACTTTAGCAATCGCAAAGTCCATGTTTCATGATTACTCCCAAAAACTTCTTCCGATGCGTGGCTATAGGGGCCATGCCCAAGATCATGGAGTAAAGCCGCTACTAATACCAATGTCCGATGGATTGCAAGGTAAGGATATTTAGTGGCGATAGTGTCGAAAGCACGACGGGTCAATGCCATTACACCTAGAGAATGTGTGAATCGCGAGCCTTCAGCTCCATGAAATGTAAAGTAAGCAATATCCAACTGACGAATCCGCCTCAATCGCTGGAACTCAGGCGTATCAATCAATTGAATTAATAAAGCTTCAGTGCGATCATTACTATCAAGAGTTATCGCGCCGTGTATTGGATCGTTATAAGTACGTGACTTGCCAAAGAGCATAAATTTTATGGTCTGTGATACAAATCACATTGCACCGACTACGGATATCATAAGTTAGTAAGGAGAAATATAGTTTTTGCTTTTACTTTTTTGACAATATCTTAAAATATTGTAAAAAAAGATAAATAAACAGATTAGCTTTCTAGTTATCTGCTCTATGGGCTGAGCGGATGCTGATTTCTTAAATTGATCAAAGCATCTCAAGAAATTAGTATGGAAATAAATAGTTGCTACTTAAAGCTTATTTGGACGAGCTATGTAGTATGAAAAATGTGATGAATTACGGTAGTTTTGTTTCTATTGCACAGTTAACCGATATTCATTTATTTGAAGATATCGAAGGTTCTTTGGTGGGTATTCAGACTGAAAATTCTTTTCAAGAAGTTTTAACTGATATTAAAAGGACTTTACCAAAGATCGATTTCTTGCTTTTGACGGGGGACTTAACTCAAGATGGAAGTGTAGCATCCTATGCTCGCTTGCGTCGAACTCTTGATAAGTATGGTATTCATAGCTATTGTTTAGCAGGTAATCATGATGATTTGCCCTTAATGCAAATTCATTTACCTAGCGAATATGTACATCTAAGCCGATCTCTAAATGTTGGTCAATGGAGAATTTTGTTGCTTAGCTCCGTTGTCGTTGACGCAGTTCACGGACATTTAGCAGATTCAGAATTAGCATGGCTAGAAGATACTCTGAGTGCTTATCCCGATCGCCCAACCTTAATTGCCTTTCATCATCCTGCCGTGCCATTAGGCTCGAAATGGATCGATGGGATTTGCTTGGAAAATCAGGATCAGTTTTGGGAAATTTGCGATCGCCATCCACAAATAGAAGTCGTCTTGAATGGACATGCTCATCAAGATTTTGATCAAATTTATGAAACACCTCATAATTCTGTTCGCTGTCTGGTGACACCTTCAACCTGTATTCAGTTTCAGCCCAAAAACAACAAGTTCCAAATTGATAGTCAGCCTCCTGGATTCCGTCATTTACGACTTTATCCTAATGGAGTAATGGAAACAGAAGTTCATCGCCTCAAAGTTGGCAGCTTCCATCCTGATCTCGCTGCGATCGGTTATTAAAAACTAGTTACAGCAAATTATGAATAACCGAAACCCAGTATTTTTGTTGAGAGTGTTGCTTTGCAACACTCTCAACAAAAATACTGGGTTTTATTTCAGCACAAAGCACGGTAGGATGAAAAATCACTAGATTTTTTATCCTACCCTTTACAGATGCAACCGCAGATCATTGTTATTAAAATTGGCACATCTAGTCTTAGTCATCCCGAATCAGGTGATTTGCAACTAGCGACTATCGCCAAGTTAGTTGAAGCGATCGTGCATTTGCGACGAGATGGACATAGTGTTGTCTTAGTGTCTTCGGGCGCGGTAGGAATTGGCTGCGGAAGACTGGGTCTGAAACAACGTCCCCGCAAAATTTCTAAAAAGCAAGCAGTGGCGGCTGTAGGACAAGGACGATTAATTAGGATTTACGATGACTTTTTTGGTTCATTACAACAGCCTGTTGCTCAAGTTTTATTAACGCGAGGGAATCTGATCCAGCGGCAGCATTACATGAATGTCCATGCGACTTTCCATGAATTGCTAGAGATGGGAGTTGTGCCAATTGTGAATGAGAATGACACGGTTGCAGTTGATGAGTTGAAGTTTGGTGATAACGATACACTTTCAGCTCTGGTTGCTAGTTTGGTCGAAGCAGATTGGTTATTTCTATTAACCGATGTTGATCGCTTATATACTGACGACCCTCGTCAAAATCCTGATGCAAAGCCAATTGAGTATGTAGAATATTCAGAACTACAAGACCTTAGGCAAGCGATCGGTGAGAAGCAGGCACTAGGAGTTCAAGGTGGTGGGACTCAATGGGGAACTGGCGGTATGACCACAAAACTTGATGCAGCCAGAATTGCTTCGGCGGCAGGAGTGCGAACTGTGATTACGCGAGGAGCTTTTCCTGAACGTCTATCAGCAATTCTCAATGGCGAAAACTTTGGCACACAATTTGCGGCTCAGCCCAAAACAGTTAATGCCCGTAAACGTTGGATTGCCTATGGCATGGTTCCTTTAGGCAAGCTATTTTTAGATGACGGAGCCGTGACTGCGGTTATTGGCAAAGGGCGATCGCTATTGCCTGCGGGAATAACCCAAGTAGATGGCAAGTTTGAAGCAAATGAGTCTGTGAGTCTATGCGATCGTGATGGCAAAGAAATTGCCAGAGGCATCTCTAACTACAGTAGCAGTGACATTCTTCGCATTCTCGGCTCCCAATCAGAAGATATCCCTAAATTACTTGGCTTTGATGGCGAAGAAACCGTAATTCATCGTGATAACTTAGTCGGTCTTTAAGAAACCATTTAAGAATTGTCTAGATCCCCCCCAGCCCCCCTTAAAAAGGGGGGAGAATTAAATTCTTCCCCCTTTTTAAGGGGGATTGAGGGGGATCTCTTAGAGCTTTTGACCGCAGAAAGTAATTCTTAAATGGTTTCTAAAATAAGATTTACTGTGAAAGTAATTAAACTGTAATTGCATTACAACTTGTATTCTTAGAAATCGCATGGAAAATCAGAAGATCAAAGTACTACAAAATATCTTCATTTCAAGGCTCGATACGTTAAGCCATCTCTTAACAGTATCGGAGAGTTATTTCGGAGAAGATGTGGAGTCTATATTGCAGCGTCGCATAGCGCCCGATATGTTTCCTTTCGGCACACAAATCGTATTTACTTGCAATCAGCCTCGCAACTTTGCATTGTGGTGCTTAGGACAGCCAGCTAACAACTTGCCCCCCGACGTAGCATCTTTAGATGAGGCTCGTGGTCACATTTCATCCACTAAGGAGTTGTTGGCAAGTATCAATGTTACCGATGCTACGCTTTCAGATGTCAAGCGAATCGAACTTGGGCAAGGTCTATACATCGAATTATCTGGACTCTCATATGTAGATGATTTTCTGATGCCAAACTTTTACTTCCATATGACGACTGCGTACGATATCCTGCGTATGGCAGAAGCACCAATAGGTAAGCGCGATTTTATGATGCATTTAGTCCCTTTCGTAAAACATCAAAGCAATTAACTACTCAAATCGCCAATATAAACTCCAAGCAGACGGTGATTGCTATAGACTCAGATATCTCGGATCAACACGATCGCTGAGGTAGGTTTGCTTTTTCCACTAATATCAGCGATCGCTAAATTATCAGGCTTAAACAGGAACAACATTTTCCAAAAGAGGCGCGATCGCAGGATCTTCATAGCGACCTTTTTTATGGGTGATATGTACTGCTTCTGCGAGTTTTTCAATGGGGGAATCCTTGAGACAGAAGCCATCTACACCCGCAGCGATCGCCTCGCATAGGATCGTGCTTTGTTCGGGAGTCACTAATATCAAAATCTTTGAGGGAATCACGTAGGAATTTTCTTGGACTCTCCGCGCAGAACGGAGAAACTTTACTAGATTCATGTCTGGAAGCGCCGCATCGACAACGGCAACATCCACATCGATCGATTCGAGAATGACCAGTCCTGTTTCGCCATTAGTTGCCTCACTCGCAACTTCGATACCCGCTTGCGATCGCAGATTTACCCGCAGATCGATCCGCGTTTGCTGATCGGCTTCCACTACCGCCACTTGAATCACATCATTCTTGACGACCTGCTCTTTGGTATAGGAATCAAGGGCGATATCATTGGGCGCACCACAGGCGGAAATCGTGCCGACAAAATCAATATCGGCGGAGCCAACCTGTCCTTTTTTAATGAGCGCCATTTGTTCGGGTGTCAAGATGCGAGCCTCATCGAAGCCAAAATCAATTTCCGTATGCAAGCCCTTTTGCTTGACGCGATCGAGATTATAGAAGCGCTTGTTGAGCGTCGTCTTCACAAATGCCCAGAGACAGCCCAAGAGATAACGCCGTTTGAAGGAATCTTTCTCAAACCAATATTCGAGGAACTTCCAAGAATAGAATCTAGCATAGTTGCGAAGTACTCCCTTCAGAACATCCTCACGACTCATATTGTCGGGCTTGATAATTGGCGTGACAAAGTTGTAGTGGGAGTAGTCGCGAATTTCCACTTTATCTTGCAAATCTTGGAAGAGTTCGGCAAAGGGCCAAGGAGTGTACATATTCCAATTGGTCATGTCCGCTTTCCAATCCCTTGCCATACGATAGGTTTCCTCGATGGTTTCAGGAGTTTCGTTTGGCAGCCCCATAATGAACTGCACTTCCGCAAGAATGCCATTATCACGAAGCAATTGCACCGCCCGTTTGTTATCGGCGATCGTGGTTTCTTTACGGAATAGATTCAGATTCAGTTGAGCCGAAGCCTCGGTTCCTAGAGATACATGAACTAAGCCAGCCTTGTGATAAAGCGGTAATTCCTTCTCATCGCGCAGAATGTCGGTAACTCGCGTATTAATACCCCAGTGAATGCCTAAGTTGCGATCGATCAACTCATTGCAGAGGGCAACAAACCTTGATTTGTTAATCGTTGGTTCTTCATCAGCAAGAATGAAAAAACCGACATTGTGATTCTTGACTAGCCGTTCGATTTCATCGACAAATTGCTTGGGCGATCGCGATCTGTATTTACGCCAAAACTTCCACTGCGAGCAGAACCGACAACGAAATGGACAGCCCCGTGAATAATTGGGAACTGCAACTCTAGTATTCAGAGGCGTGTAAATATATTTATCCCAATCCAATAAGCTCCAATCAGGAGTAAGCGTATTCAAATCCTTAATAGGTGGATGGGCGGGTGTAGCGACAACTTTGCCATCTTCTAAAAAGGCAATTCCTAAAATATTGCGGCGCTCTTGTATATCCGTAACATTCGCGATCGCCCTCAACAGATTCACCGTAATTTCTTCCCCTTCACCCCGAATGATGTAATCCACCCAAGGAGCCTCACTCAACACTTCACGATACATATAGGTAGGATGCACACCGCCCATGATTGCTTTCGCTTCTGGACAAACAGTTTTAACAAGCTTTAAAGTTGCCTGTGATTTATAAATCATCGGCGTGATCGCAGTACATAGCACCACATCGGGCTGATATTTTTTAATCTCGATTGCCAATTCCACATCACCAATGTTGTTACACATGGCATCGATAAAGCGGATTTCCGTAAAACCTGCGGTCTTTAATGCACCACCTACATAGGGAACCCAACTGGACGGCCAATTTCCTGCAATTTCTGCACCGCCAGAATGGTAGTTAGGTTGAATCATCAAGATACGCATAGCTTTTTCCTGCTTGGCTAAAAATGTTTCAGGCTTGATGAAGTCCTGCGCGAAGCGCAGGACTTCATCACTTTAATTAATTGAGCTTTGGCGATCGCAAGATCGCTTGACGAAATCCCAACACAACTAGGGTATTTGATAGAGTTAAGAAGGACTCGGCAGTACCGTGCAACCAATCGACATTGGAGAGCGAAGTTCCATAGACGATTTTGGTATAGATTCCCGCAGGAATGGTCACGCCAACAAATAGCAAGGTGCAATAAAACCCAATCAGTGCTAGCTTTGGCGCTTTCTGTGATCGCGTTAGCAACCAGAGAAATCCCAAATATGGAAACAGTGACAGAATAAAAAGAGTATCTTTAGAAATCATCGTTGTTATTCTGCATCCATTAGCGAGATTGAACAGATTGTTTCCATAAAAACCATGCCGCCACCATCAAAGTACAGTTGCCGAGTAAGGTCATAGTGGCTTGGATAGTGCCTAGCCAAGCCAGAGATGGATCGTTGTCATAAAAATGCCAAGTACAGACGCAGATAGCGCTGACGAGAGCAGGCAACATGGCGATCGCAAATCCTCGCCAAACTGGATTTTGACTGACCTTGGCATAGATCCAAACCAACCAAATTGCCACAATCCACTCCGTCACACTGAGGATATGAATGATCCAAGTTGGAATTGAGAGTGCGTGCATAGTTTGGTCTAGATTTTGTTAGAACTGCTGCTGTTGTGGGAGAAAGTAAATACCTTGCACCTAGATTTACATAGGTTTGAACTTATACCTAACTATAAGGTTACTAAACATTACAATTCAGTTTTTGTAGAGCGATCGCTAAGTCCCAAGCTAATGTCAAAAATCCAAAACAATCCTAGTAAGATTTGATAGGGGTTTAAGCCGTTATCGACAAATTGAGACTGACTATGATTGGTATTTGAAAAGTAAGCAAAGGTTTAAAAACAAAGGGGTTTACTAACTTTTTGTATCAGCAAAGAAAGGCTTATATCAACATATAAGGTTGAAATATTAAGGAAATCTAAAGCCTAATTTGATGCTCACTATGAACAGAATTACAAACACTTATCTAAGTATAAAGACTTAATACAAATTCTTTATACCTTAGAGATTTTTATCACCTTTAAATTGACCTGCAAGTTGTTAGGTGACTGAAAGTATAGTGTCAAAAATTCTCAAAGAATATTGGTGTTGTCGCTATGGCTTATAAAATATCCAGTGATTGTGCTGCCTGTTCTTCTTGTATATCTGTTTGTCCGACGGGAGCAATTTCAATTCAGCAAGGTAATTACTGGATCGATCCAGCTTTATGCAATAACTGTGAAGGATATGCGCCCGAACCTTTATGTGTCAGTGCTTGCAGCATTGGGGCTTCTCTACCACTACAACCCAAAAAAGGCAGAGTGAAATCCATTGAAAATCCCTTTACAGTTAGCCCTAGTTTGTTTGCTAATGGAGTCAGCGCTCCCTTCGCTTCAGCAATCGCCATTTGGGAAGCTTGTAATTTACTGGCTCAACGACAATCCTTAGCTTGGGACTTAGATGAGAAAGGGACTTTGGTATACGAACGAGCGGTCAGTCAGGGCAAAGGCAAAATCGCATTGCGCTTAAACAATATCATCAATTTTAGTTATCCGCGATCGCATATTGAAGCTCAAACGATCCTTGCATCAGACACTCTCGATATCCGTGCTACCTGTATGCACTTAATCTATGCAGCCCATGCCACAACCTTAGAAAAACCTTGGGAGCAAGAATTTACAATTAGCGATCGTCAAATTGAAGAATATCTTGGTTTAGATAAGCGCAAAGATTTGACGAAATCAACGAAGTTAAATCTGATTAAGACTCTCGCCATACAACCATGTTGGATTACAGCCCAAATTGATTGGCCGACACAGGGCAAAGTTGGAGCTTTCTCTTTGCCAGAAAGTCCACTTTGGCATTTATTAGAAATCGTACATCATTTTCATGAAGACGAAGAGGGATGTAAACATCTAGTTGGGCTAACTTTTAAAGTAAAAGCAGGAGCTTGGTCGCAATATTTCTTGAATAAAAAGGAATGCCATGCAGGAAGATCCTTTTATCAATATAGTACCCTGCCAAAGTCTCTGCTAGGGGCAATTATGAGCATTTGGCAACAACATGAAGGAGCGGCGCGGATGTTGCTCTGGTTGCTATTTAAAACCCGCATGGGAGATCAACAACGCATTATGGTGCTGACCCTGATGCGGGTTGCCTATGGCGAAGATCGGGTAAATCAAGCCGTGACTCAAAGGGAAGAAAGGAAACGCTTACTCAGAATGTTTGAGAGTGATTTAGAAGTTGTAAATCGCTATGGACTCAAGCCTATATTCGACCCCGTTAGCTATCCTGTAGAGATTCAACCGCTATGGTCGAAACTGGCGGATATCCCTGATGATGCTGAGGCCGCTCTAGAGTTCTGGATCAATGATGGCAGTGGCAACTTACGGCTCACCGATATTGGCCCACGTGGCAAGTGGCAAATGCTGATCAATGCTCGAATTCTATCCTTTGATTTACTCGCTGATTGGGAACATCCTGCGGAGCTTTCCCGCAAAAGAAGAAAAATTGAGCGATCGCAAAATCAGTCATCTAGACAAAAAAACAAGAGTTCTGGCAAAAAAATCCTAAACTCTCCTCAATCACTACTTTCAGGAGAACAAATTGCTTCGTTACGGAAAGATTTACAAATTAGTCAGCGCACCTTAGCGGAGAAAATTGGGAAGAGTCAAAGTTGGATTCGAGATGTAGAAAACGGTAGATTTCAGGC
The DNA here is from genome assembly GCF_002914585.1 of Pseudanabaena sp. BC1403. Lineage (NCBI taxonomy): Bacteria > Bacillati > Cyanobacteriota > Cyanophyceae > Pseudanabaenales > Pseudanabaenaceae > Pseudanabaena > Pseudanabaena sp. BC1403. Next base: position 119,240 of record NZ_PDDM01000014.1, on the reverse strand, counting down.
TAAGCACAATGAACAACAGTTAATCCGCCAAGCGTTGAAAATATAGATTACAGCAAAACACGAAATGGATAAGCCATTTCGTGTTTTGCTATTAGACCAAAAATAGTTGTGCAGGATCGAGATAAACTTGCCAAGGTTGAGAATATTCTTTAAGCACAAACCATTTCTCTTTAAATACTTCTGCTTGCAGATGGTAGTCCCAATCATGGTTGGGAGGAGTATTTAACTTAATGTATAAAGTCATACGGTGTGGTGTTTCTGTAGTGCGAACTAACCAACAGGGAATTATATTTGGCGAATCATTTTTGGCTGAATTCTCTAAAAAAGCAATATGGTGAGCGCGAATTCCTATATGAGTTGGTAAGCTTGTCGCATCATCTTTGACTTGTAGCTTACATTCCCAATCGATCGCTTCGACACGATCAGACATAATTAGGTTAATACGCGAAAAGTTTTTACAGCCCGTCAGCCTTGCTGTTTCTAGATTAGAGGGATTTTCGAGAACATCGGACTTCTCGCCATATCTCATGACTTGACCGCGATCTAAAATCAGCAAATTTGTGCAGATACGATAGGCTTCCTCAATGTTATGGGTGACAAATAAAGTAGTTCCTGAATAATTGCTAAGCGCAGAAATTAGCTCCCGTTCCATTTGACTACGAAGGTGTGTATCAAGTGCCGAGAATGGTTCATCAAGCAGGAGAATATCGGGCTGACTGACCAAAGCTCTAGCGAGGGCAACACGTTGCTGTTGACCGCCAGAAAGTTGATGCGGATAGCGATCGCCAAATCCCTGTAGCTCAATACTGTGTAATTGTTCAGATACTTTTTGCTTGATTTGTAATGTCGTTAATCCCTTGGGCAAGCCAAAAGCAATATTTTGTGCAACGGTCAGATGCGGAAATAGAGCGTAATTTTGAAATAGGAAACCAATATTGCGATCGCGACTAAGTAAATTTATTTTCTTCGCACTATCAAATAAAACCTTACCATTGATGACAATCCGCCCACTTGATGGAGTTTCCATCCCCGCAATACACTTGAGCAGCATACTTTTTCCTGTACCCGATGCGCCCAAGATACCGATTGATCGATCAACACAATGCAAAGCAATTTGCAAATCAAACTCAGGTAATTGCTTCTCAATATCGACTACCAAACCCTCTTGATAATTCGTAATTCGTAATTCGTAATTCGATTGAACTTTTTCCTTTTTCCTTTTTCCTTTTTCCCTCCCCTGCTCTCTTTTGTTTGACCAGAAATGTGCAGTAGCGATCGCTGAAAAAGACATCGATAAAATGATCCCCGTCCATAGCCAAGCTTCTTGATTTGCGCCTGCTTCTACGGCAGCATAAATGGCGAGGGGAATCGTGGTGGTTTGCTTGGGGATATTTCCTGCGAGCATCAAGGTTGCGCCAAATTCGCCTAAGCCTCTTGCAAAAGCAAGCATCGCTCCTGCTAAAACTCCAGGGAAGGCAAGAGGCAAGGCTATTTGCCAGAAGACTCGCAATTCAGAAGCACCAAGGGTTTTCGCGGCTCGCAACAAATTTTCGTCCACCTGCTCGAATGCACCTTGAGCAGTTTTATACATTAGGGGGAAAGTGACGACGATTGCCGCGACTACGCCTGCATACCAAGTGAAAATGATATTAAAACGGAAGAGTTGTAAAAACTTTCCCATCCAGCCATATTGTCCAAATAATTGCAGTAATAGAAAACCAACGACGGTGGGCGGTAACACCAGTGGCGCAAGGAAAATACTATCAAGTACTGTTTTCCATTTACCGCGATATTCAAGAAGTCGATAAGCTGCGGTAATTCCTAAAAAGAATGTAAAAAAGATGGCCGTAGTTGCCACCTTTAGGGATATCCAAAATGGAGAGAAATCAAAGGGTACTGAATCCATATTTCTCAAAAATAGTCTTGGCTGGTTCGCTGGATAGAAATTCTAGATAGGATTTGGCGCTCGGTTGGTTAGAGCTTTTTTGTAAAACTGCGATCGGATAGACAATCGGTTTATGAAGTTTAGCATCAATAACTTGCACTACTTTAACCTTAGTGGAAGTTTTCGCATCGGTTGCATAGACGATTCCTGCTTGAGCATTGCCCGACTCGACAAATTGCAGCACTTGCCGCACGTTATTTCCTAGGACAAATTTTGATTGCACATCTTGCAATAGTTCTAGTTTCGTCAGGGCTTGCTCGGCATATTGACCTACGGGAACGCTGCGAGGATCACCGATCGCAATTCGTTCGACATTAGCTTTAGTTAAGTCTTTCAAATCACTAGTATCACTCTTATCCGCAGGCACAATTAATACCAGACGATTGCTTAATAAATCGCGTCGGGTATCAGCAACAATTAAGTCTTTTTTCTGTAATTCATCCATTTGCTTAGATGCAGCAGAAATAAAGACATCAACGGGAGCGCCATTAATAATTTGTTGTTGCAAATCGCCTGAACTTCCAAAATTATTGCGAATGGCAACATTGGATTTTGCTTTGCTATATAAAGGCGTAATTTCGCCTAATGCTTCCTTGAGACTAGCTGCTGCCGAAACAGTTAATTGAACGTTCTCTTGTTTGACTGGAGGAACTGCTGATGTGCTTGGTTTACTTGTCTGTTCGATTGTTGGTGTTAAGAAGCTACATCCTGCGATCGTGCATAGGGTGACAACGATCAGAGATAGGAAAGTGATGACTTTTTTTTTGTTCATTGGAACCTCCAATAGAAATATTTTTTTTAGATCTCGTAGGGTGTGTTAGCGTCAGCGTAACGCACTCAATAACCACAAATGATGCGTTACGCGATCGCTAACACATCCTACAACTCTAATAGAATAAAAAACGTTGCTAATCGATCGCTAACATCACGTCTGAAGCCTTAACCACAGCATATGCTTCTCTGCCTTCTTGCAAACCAAGTGCTTCAGCAGATGATTTGGTGATAATGGAAGTAATTTCTACTCCAGAAGAAATCTCAATCGAAATTTCAGCATTGACAGCACCGACAGTAATTTTCTTAACGATGCCCTTGAAAGAATTACGAGCGCTAATTTTCATCGCTATTTCTCCTTATAAATTTTTAGATGAATTACAAAACTTGGTTTATGCAGATCTATGGAATGAAGCTTTATCTATCTGCTTTGACTACTTCTTACTAGCTATAATATGGAATATATGCCAGTATTTCTGTTCGCCAATAGCAGTTTCCCCATGATGTTCCTCTTCTTCAAAATATTCCACCTTAAAAGACTGAAGTAGCTCCACAACTTTATCTTTTGGATAATGGGTCATATTGGGATAAGTCGTCGCCCAAGTATCGCGATCGCCAAATAATTGACCACAAAATCTGCCACCGCTTCGCAGTGATGCGGTGATTTTATTCCACAAGTTAGGAAAATCTTCAGGACGGCAAAAGGGTAAGGCGAAGCTAGAATTAATTAGATCTACAGAATTTGGTAGAGTAATTGACTCAAAGCGCATCACCTGAGTTTCTAGCCATGTTGTATCAATGTCCTTGCGATCGTATAGCTTAGCGATCGCCTCTTCATTCCCATCGATCGCTAATACCTGCCATCCTCGATTGAGCAGTTCCACCGTATCGCGCCCATCGCCACAACCAAGATCAACAGCAAATCGGGATGATTTCGGGTATTTTCCTAGATCGAAGAGATCTAGCGCTTTTAGTAAAGTATCGCGAGGCGGACGACCTGCCACAGCTTGATAATATGCCGACCAATCACGATCAACCGTACTTTTCTCAGAAGAATCAATCATTGATTTATTCTATGGGAATAACTACACTACTTTTTGCTAAAAGAGAGCTATTCAATTAGATGTTTAGCTCTCTCTAACCTAATCTACACAGACATCTAGATTAACGCGCAGCTCCGTTACCAACTAGTTGTCCAGTACCAAGAACTTGGAAAATTTTAGGATGTTCATCACAGTAAATCTGGAATGCTGTTTTGTCAGGGACTTCTGCACCGCTCTGATAAATCATTTCTGCTTCAATATCTTCGACCAACGCCCAAGCAGCAGCACATTCCTTCGATGCAATTCCAGTGCCAGCACAAGTGGATTTTGCTTCCTCGATCGCACGGGACAATTCTTTGCGAGCCACGACCACTTTGGGCTTTTCTAGGAAGTCTCCCTTATTCAGGATATCGGTTAGAGAAATTGTTCCCAGCACGCCTTCTCGAATTACAGGTGCAATACGGATACCAGTATTAGCGAACAAACGCGCAACATACTCCACCCCTAGATCAGGATTGACGGAAATACAGGGTTTAGTCATGATCTCGTAAACCCGCATGGCGGCTGGATCTTTCCCATAGGCAACCACCTTATAGACTATGTCAGTTTGCGTCACAATTCCATAGGCATCTTCGGTCGAACGGATGTCTACGATCAATGTACGAACTCCCTTCAGCCTCATCAGCTTAATCGCCTCGGCAACGGTTGCAGAACCGCTCACAAGTACGACCTCTTGAGTCATGATATCAGATGCTTTTAACATAAAAGCTGACCTTTATTAACGACATCATTTAGCTTAATTCTTCCGAAGCAAATTTTGCATTTTCTACTACATTTCTTAACTATATTTTGTATTAAAAATAGCAATAAATACAAATAGTTAAAAACTTTAAAAGTCAGCATAAATAAGGAGCTTAAGCTCCTTATTTAGATATTTTAGATAAAGTTAACTCAGCAAACTATTGGCTAATTTTTTGGCATTTTAAAAGCAATTAAAAGCATTTAATATTGAGGTTTAAACACCAAATTACTTTCTTTAAATTTACCAATTACTAATTATCCAATATTAACTAGCTACTTCAGTTGGATATAAACCCAATTGCTTAGACAACTCCCTTGCTATATGAATTAAAAATTTTGCTGCATCGGGATTGTCGTGGTGAGCGTAGTAAGTTGCCACCTGAATCATCATTTTGATTAGCCCTTCATCAAGCAAATCACTATGGAGATTGAGAACTTCAGGTTCGCCGCCATTAGGGCATTGAAACAACTTGTCAATCAACGCTGCATAGAGATTTTGGCGTTCTGATTGAGCTTGAGCTTCTTCTTTTGTTAAGTTCATTTAATCCTCATCCCTAGCAGGGAAATATTCTTCTAATTTCCAGAGATTGCGTTTGTTCTCCATCATCCAATTACGAGATTCTGGAGTTAACTGCTCCCAAACCAAATCGATTGCAATATAGGGAGAAGCATATTGATATTTTTTACCGAGCATCCAGAGATTATTGACAACCCCTTTAGGAATACCAAGCATTTTCCAATCCACATCTACAGTTTTATGTGGCAGTCCTCCAGTCGGATCAAAGATTAATTGGGTCAGGCGAATTAAATCTGCAAAATGCCCTAAAGTTAATCCAGTCAAGCTTTGGATTTCAGTTGCTTTATTGTTATTTGACATTTCCCAATCACCGATTAGTAACCATGCGTGGACAGGTTTCCAGATCTAAGTCTTTAACACTAGGTTGAGGTTCCCTCAATCCCATCCATGCGTTGAGCTTGACTAAATCAAATCCGACGGTATAGCGATCGCCAATTTGAATTAGTGGACGACGAATGAGAATCGGGTACTTGACCATTAGCTCTAAAGCGGTCTGCTGCTCGAGCTTCTCAGGCACAATTTCACCTTCCCTAATTTGTGGAGCCGTGCGATTAAACCATTCCCATTGAGGTCGATCCTTAAGAAATTGGTATAAAGTTTCAGGACTCCAAGATTGCGTCAAGAGATTTCGTGCCTTAACAGCATGACCAGCAGCATGGAGAATTGCCTTCTGCTTGGTATTGTTGACGCAACCAGGTTTCTCATAAAAAATGATGATTGCCATAGGTTTCTCAGTTAGTAGATACAGCGCAAAGCGCTGTATCTACTAAAATGGTTTTGCAGTGTGTTTGTTCGTGTCAAAAATGAAACGCGATCGCGGTAGCGGATCGCCATACATGGTGAAGCTAAAGGCGGGTTCATTACCGATGGCGGTGACTTGATGAATTGCATGAGGCGTAAAACTAATGATTTCGCCCGCCTTGAGAATCTTCTCGCCCACCATCTCGATTTTGTTAGGGAACTGCGGATCTTCAACGCGCTTCCAGAAAGTATGTTTTTCCTGCCCCTTGAGGACTGCTACCACTCCCCATGTACCGTGATTATGGATATTTGAGGAGACATTCGGCGCAAAGGTTGCGGTCTGTACGGTGAGCGGATAACCAATCTCATTGTATAAAGTCCGCGTTGCCATCCCAGTTTTTGGAGAAGGTTCTGGATATTGAGTGTGCAACCAATAGGAGTTGATCACTAACTGCCTAACGCGCATCCGAATTTGTGGTAAATAATTCCACTCGTCTTCCTCATTGGAAATGTTCCGCAGCAAATTGATAATCTCGGTTAGGAACTCATGGAAATAATATTTTTCCCTGATTAAGTCCCACTCCCTAGAAGCAGGTCGAGATTCGCAATGTCCGTCATCGGTGACAATCCAATCTTTGCTATTCATGCGGTGGAAAGAAAGACTAATCATAGGAACCTCTAGGCGATCGCTAAAGATAAAGGAGCGTGGGTATAGCAGTTCTTTGGACAAACTCGCGAACAAGCTTCACAGCCAATGCAGTTAGCCGCATTAGCGATCGTCATTACCTTCTTCTCGATTTCATCCTCATCTTCATCATCCACAAATTCGCCTTCATCATTTACGCCCTTGAGTCCGAGAACTCCACGTCCACATGCCTTAAAACATCGAGCGCATCCAATACACTTATGTTGGTCGATCGCTTGAACAAAGTTGGGTAGCCATTGCTTACCACCAAAAGTTAAACCAGTTAGAGTTGCCATGATTAAATTTGCTCCTAAATCTAAACAAGATATGGTTCTTGATGTGTACGAATCGTGCAGTCAGAACGGGGATAAGCGACACAAAGGAGGGCAAATCCTTTCTCGATCTGCTCATCATCCAGAAAATTCTGATCTTCCTGATTGACAGTGCCTTGTTCTACTTTGCCAACACAACTGGAACAAGATCCTGCATTACAAGAAGATGGAAGCTCTATTCCCGCATCCTCTGCGGCTTGAAGAATAGTTGTGTCCTCATCTACAGAAATGGTCTCGTCGATCTGTTTCTTCTTGTTGTACAGTCGCACGTTGTATGTAGCCATATTTAAAACCTCTGAAATAATTGCAATTTTGATGGGTGAAGTCTTCTAACTACGGTTTAGGGTTTAGATCCCCCCCAGCCCCCCTTGAAAAGGGGGGAGAATAAGAATTAATTATCTTCTTCCCCCTTTTTAAGGGGGATTGAGGGGGATCAAACCTTTGACCGTAGACGAGATATCCGTAACTAGCTGCAAGGTACAGCCGCAGGGGTACAGTCGCCAGCTTGGAAGGATTGACCACAGCCGCAGGAACCCGTCGCATTGGGGTTCTCAAACTTGAAGCCACTCTCTAGCAAGCCGTCAACGTAATCGACAACGACACCATTGAGTAATGGAGCGCTTTGAGAGTCGATGTAAACGCGCACCTTGCCTAGCTGTTCCACAATGTCGTCAGGCTTTTGCTTGTTGGTGATGTCTAGGGTGTATTGATAGCCGTTGCAACCACCATCTTTTACACCAAGGCGGATGCCCTTGTTGGTAGTGCGATCGCCTGTGCCTCTTAGGAAAGTGCGTAAGCGTAATTCAGCTTTTTCGGTGAGAATAATTGACATAGAAATCTCCTTGAAATTTTGGGGTTAAGAGAGTCAGGTGCTTTACACCGCACTCCCTAATAATGGGAAGAAGTTTGAACTAGCATTTTTGCGAAAGAAGGAATGCGCTGGCTAGTGACTTTCTTAGTCGTTGGAACTGGCGATCGCTTGTTTCTCTGATGTCCGCATACGGGACAATCTGGATCAAGATGGGTACGACGTTTGGCAAACTCTAATCGTCCTAGATCCATCGTCAAAAGCTGTGATAACAATGGCGAACTAAATCCTGTCAAGAATTTAATTGCCTCCAGAGCCGTTAAACAGGCTAAAGTCCCTGACACCGCACCAAGAACCCCAAACCCACGTCGATCCCAATCGGGCTTTTCGGGGAATAAACAAGATAGGCATCCCGTTTCATGGGGAACGATGGTGGTGAGATAGGCTTCCATATCGTTCATGGCAGCTTCTACCATCGGACATCGCCAACGGACACAAGCAGCATTGAGCAGATCGCGTTCAGTGAAGTTGTGGGCACAATCAAGGGCAATATCGGCTGACTGGACAAGTGCATCCACATTCTCGGCAGTTACATAGTCATTCACCGCTTCAATTTCCACGTCAGGATTGATGCTAAGTAAGGTTTCCTGCGCCTTGAAAACGCGAGGACTCCCAACCCAGTCATCGGTCATCAGGACTTGGCGATTCATGTCATCGAGACGCAGCTCTCCACCACGAACGAGGATAAGTTTGCCAATGCCTGCAACAGCAAGATAGAGAGCGGCTGTGCCACCTAATCCGCCCACACCCGTTACTAAAACTGTGGAAGATTTGAGTTTTTGTTGCGCTTCTTCGCCAAAGTTAGACAGCATCATTTGGCGGCGATAACGTTCTATTTCTGTAGGTGTTAGAGAGATCATGATTATTCATCCTCCTCATCCGTACCTATGTCGCTCAACATGACGATATTCTGTGGCTTCTGATGAAAAACTTTAAACAGCTTCTGCTCGATCGCGTTAGAGTTTTGCAAAGTAGCATAGGAATTTTCTAGAGCTTCTCGATAAAAACCAAGCTTTTCTTCTTCAGCCGCTTCGACAAGTTTATTGTCGATTTCTTCCAAAGACTGCGAGAATTTTTTGAGAATGTGTAAGCGATTGATATTTACAACCTGTGCATCGTAGGCAAGATCGAAAAACTCGAAATACTGTTCCGCATCGGTCAATTTCCGAAATTCGCTAAGTGTACCAACCATATCAGTCGCTCCTATTCTGTTCGAGGATGATTAATTGTTTCTTCAGTCCATCAATTTGATGAAAGATGTCATAGGTTTTGGCTGCTACGTCCATCAGATGTTCGTAGTCGGTGGGTAGCCCTTCCGCGAGATCGTGCAGATCCATTTTCATTTGACCTGCCTTGCTGTTCAGCCGCTTGATCTTAGTTTTGAGTTCATCAATACCAAGACCAGCGATCGCTGTATCTATCACTTGCACCATAATCTTTTCTCGGTATGTTTAAGATTGATTTAGGCTTTGGCAACTTCAGGGAAGTTGGTGGCATATTCCACACCCTTTTGGGCAAGTTTTTCACCTTCTTCGCCTAGCTTCTCTAGTGAGTCAAACCCAAAACGTTGAGCGTCGCGCAAAGTGCGAGTTGTTACCAGCAGACGACCACAGAAAATCAACGCCCAACCAAAGCCTTCATGACTAAGATCGACAACTACTTGGCAAAGATGCCCAGATTGCTGCTCAATGCGAAGGGCGATCGCACGGTAGAAGGCAAAAACTCGACCTTTGGTAATCGGATCGACTTCACCGTCAACGGAAATTTTGCGCTTTTGTTGTTTGGTGAGAATGAAGGGCTTGAGTAGCAATTCATCTGCCCAGTTGCGATAGGTTCCATAACCATCGTTAACGCGGATTTGCTGGACTAGTGCCTGTAAAAATGGGCTTTGTTTAATTACTTCTGCACCATTTACAGGAGCAGTTTCTGTAGTAGAAGTTAGAGTAATTGTTGCGGTCATAGAGTTCTCCTTTTAGTGTTTACTGTTGGGGCTAAGCTTTTGGCTGCGTTTGGAGGTTGAGATCCCCCCCAGCCCCCCTTGTAAAGGGGGGAGAATCAAGAATTAATTTGACTCTTTCCCCCCTTTCGTAAGGGGGGTTAGGGGGGATCTCTTCCAATTCTCAACCCGTCTCTAGATCATCAAAATCATGGACTGGTGGTTGCAGGGCTTTTCTCAACCAAGGGGGAGGATTGCCTTGCAGGGTTAGTACCAATTTATTTAGTACCTCCGCGATTTCTTCCTCTTCCGACTTCGCTTTAATCGGTGTAACCCGCTTGCGAATTAGACGGGCGGCGGCGCTACCACCGATCGCCGAAACATAGACGATGGTACAACCAGCTAATGCTTCAATTTTGGGAACGAGTTTGTCTTCGTTGCCATCTTCCTTTAACTCACCTTTGAAGCTGAGCGTATCCACAAATTGATATCCTTCAGTCGTGACTTCATAGACATCAATCTCTTTAGCCCAGCCAAAGTGGGCATTAATGTGAATGCGATCGCTTGTGGTAAAAGCAACCTTCATTACGATTCTCCTTGTTTCACTAAAATATTGGGATGAGCGGATTCTTCGGCTTCTAGCCAAATATTGCCAAGCTCAAAAAGTAGTTCCATCGTGCCGCGATAACCGACGATGCTGCGATGTCCATTACCTAAGCGATCTAGAATGGGGAAGCCTAAACGGTAAAGGGGAATTCCTAATTTCTTAGCAACTCTCTTTCCGTTAGAATTGGTTGCCATCAGATCGGAACCTGCGGCGAGATTTTCAAAATCTTCGAGATCGCCAATCGTCACTTCCGCGATCGGTAACTTCTCTAATAAAGGCGATCGCGTCGTGGTAACGGCAGCTTGCAGTTCTACGCCCATTTCTGACAGCCACCAAGCGACGCTGTAGAGCAGATCGGGTTCTAGGGCGAGAGAAACGCGCTTGCGACCGAAATAGAAGTGCGTATCAAGAATCGCATCTTGGAGTTGTTGTCTTTGATAGCGATATTTCTCAGGTACGTCAACTCCACTCAATTGATAGAGTTGTTGCAAGATCCGATCGGTTGCACCTAGCCCCGTGAGGCGATCGAATACTTGATAATCAGTACCAAAGCGCTCTTGCAGAATTGTCGCCGCAGTTCGCATACTTTCCCCCAAAGCGAGGGTAAATACAGAACTACCAACACTCTGAATTTGCTCTAGCGTCGTTCCGCCTGTAGTGACGGGACTATAACTCTCGCTCAAATGTCCATCCATCGAACTCGAAAGATCGGCAATGAAAATTGGTGATAGTCCAAATGAATTAATGATCTCCTTAATCTCTTGGATATCCCCAGGGGCTAGGGCAGAACTTGCTAAGACTGTTATCTGTTGCGGATCTTTGATGCCTTCTTGGGCTTGCGATCGCACAATGCTCTCAATTACTGCTGCATAGCCATCCTGTAACGCACCTCGGAAATCGGGAGTCGAAGCAAAGGCGATCGCTAGTTGATCAAGCTCAGGATGTTTCTGACGGAAGGTTCGGAGAATACCATCCATATCATCGCCGCGAGTTTCCGTTAAGCCTGTGGTGCAGAGTCCAATAATTTCGGGCTTTGCCTTTTCCACTAGGGTTAAAATCGCCTGCTCAATATTGTCCTCACCACCGAGAATTGTGGTAACTTCCGTCATCGCCGTGGTAGCAAGGGGAATTGCTTCGCGGAAATGGCGGACGAGTTGCACCTTTGCAAAGGCAGTACAGCCTTGGGAACCATGCATTAATGGCATTGCTCCCTTTAATCCTAGAAAAGCAAGGGATGCACCGAGAGGCTGGCTTTGCTTGAGAGCATTGACAGTAACTGACTTTTTCGATGCAACGATATCGGTTTTAACTTGTGATATATCTCCATCCAGTAATAAAGCCTTGCTGAACGCAAGGGGATCTTCCCAAGGTGCGGGTTGACGGACTTGCGCCCAAATTGGACTATATAGAGCTTCTTCTAATTCTCTAGCAATCTCGATCATGCCCACATAGCCAGCATAGGGATGATGACGCTCTTGGTTGATATCGAGAAAAGGAATGCGTGCTTTGAGTGCAGTGTATTGGTTACGCCCACCTGCAATTAACATATCGGCTTGGGTTTTCGCAATGGTTTTGAGCAATTCTTGGGCGTTCCCTTTCTCCATCATGATCCCATCTTTGCTCAGCAAGGCACGAATCTTTGCCTTATCTTCTTCTGTACTCTTCTTAGTACTGGTGGCAACCACTTCCATACCCAAATCTTTCGCGGCGGAAATGATTGACCAACTTTTGACCCCGCCTGTATAGAGAACAACTTTTTTACCCTTAAGGCGATCGCGATAGGGTGCAAGTTCGCGATCGAGGTTGGCGGCTTCTTCGGCGATCAGCTTTTCGACTCGATCCTGTAAGTCGCGATCGCCTAATTTTGCGGCAATATTGCGTAGACATTGATTCATGTCGGCAATCCCGTAAAAAGACTCTTCGGTGTAGGGAATGCCATAGTGCTCTTCCATCTTCCGAGCGACATTGATTAATGCTTTGGAACAGATGAGAACATTCAGTTTCGCACGGTGAGCATAACAAACTTCTTTATAGGTGGCATCACCTGTAATTTTCGATAATACGCGAATGCCCAATTTCTCAAATAAGGGCAGCACACTCCACATTTCACCTGCGATATTGTATTCACCAATCAGATTGATATCGTAGGGAGTGGTATATTCTGGTTCGGCAGTGCCAATTACATATTCTAATAAAGCTTCGCCGCCCATGCGATTTCCTAAATTCTTGGTTCCAGCGAACCCCGGTGAATTAATGGGAACAATGGGAATACCTGTTCTTTCGGTTGCTTTTTGACAGACCGCTTCGAGATCGTCACCAATCAGGGCAGTCACACAGGTGTTATACACAAACACCGCCGCAGGTTGATAGCGTTGCTGAACTTCTAAAATTGCCTTGTAGAGCTTTTTCTCACCACCGAAAATAATATCGTTTTCGCTGAGGTCGGTGGTAAAGCCCATTTTATACATGGTCGAACCTGACGACAGGCTACCTCTTGCACCCCAAGAATTCCCACCACAGGCGATCGGTGCATGGACGAGATGGGCGACATCGGTAATTGGGACGAGGGCGATCGATGCACCATCAAAGGCACATCCGCCTTGTGCGGCTCCTGGTTGGGCTTGTTGTAAGCAAGCCTTGTTCTTTTTCTGCCCATCTTTGTGATGATGATGATTATGCTCACAGGCAGTCTCAGAGAGGAGTTCGTTGATTTTTCCTTGTGTGAGTTTCATGGCACAAATTTGGGTGAAGGGTAATTGAGAATTGGGGATTGGGATTTAGCAGGGGAGTTCGGAGAGGTAGGTTAGGGCGCGGAAGCGGAGGTTTACTACTTCCTCAAATACAGGATTGATCTTGCAGAGGGCTGGGATATGGTAGGTATAGCCAAAAGCACTAACATCGCGTTCAAAGGGACAACTGGCAGGGATGAGATGGCAGATTTTCTCGGCGAATTGGCGATCGCTAAATTCAATCTGATTTAGCCATTGGCGCAGAGGGGAGAAAATATCGATCGCGAAGGATTTACTGGGTTTACTCTGCTCGGTCAGTGTGGAGAAAAATCTAGTGGTAGTCATGGCAGTATCGACTCTGTGAATAACTAGGGGTTGAGGAATTTAGGAACTATTTAGGTTGACGTTGGGAGTCTTGCTCATCGACATTGAGCATTCGACGCATCATGTAATCTTGAAAATATGTGGTGATTAACACCAAGCAACTGACAACTAGGGTTTCCGTCATGATCGTTTCCTCTATTTTTTTAGGTTTTTAAGAGCTATTCATCTTTACTTCTAGGAAATTTTGTCTGAAAGCTGTTGTTCGAGTCGCTCGATGCGAAGGAGCAAAGCCTGTAACATGTCAGCCGATGGATCGGCCAACTGTTCTTGATTTGCTTGACCTAACGAGGCTGGCTGATTAGTACGACAAATACGAGCAGGGACACCCACAACGGTGGTATGGGTTGGGACGTCACGTAGCACAACTGAGCCTGCCCCAATGCGAGCATAATCACCAATTTGAATGTTGCCGAGGACTTTAGCTCCTGCACCGACGATCGTATGGTTGCCGATGGTTGGGTGACGCTTGCCAGTTTCTTTGCCTGTACCGCCAAGGGTGACACCTTGATAGAGCAGTACATAATCACCAACAATCGCAGTTGCACCAATCACTACACCCATGCCGTGGTCGATAAATACCCCTTTGCCAATGCTGGCAGCAGGATGAATGTCAATGCCCGTGATAAATCGCGCACAGTAGGCAATCAACCTTGGGAGTAAGGGAATTTGGCGATGGTGTAACCAATGGGTAAAGCGATGGATTACTAAGGCATGTAACCCTGGATAGCAGCATAAAATCTCTAGCCAATGATGAGCAGCAGGATCGCGATCGGCGATCGCTTGGAAATCCGCCTTGATCACCTGTAGAACTTGGGTGACCTGTTGCCATTGCTGGGAAACTTGCAACTGATAAAACTGCCAGAGTGAATGTGCAGATGATTTGGCTGGGAAATCCGATGGATATGCTGTGGCGCATATGCGATCGATTTCTTGATTATCCAAAGTGTCTAGGTGAGAGATGGGTTGCAGCATTGCAGGCTCTGACAGTTAAGAGGTGCGGAGTTCTGTCCTCTTGCTTATATCAGGTACTGCCAATCCAACGAAAAAGAATGCTGCGGATAAGATTTATTAAATTAATTAGGAAAGTACTCAGAGGTCTAAAGCCATACTCCTAGAGAGTTTGACTTTTCCTTTGGGATAGGGGTACTAGTATTTTTGAGAGGGGGGGCTAGTATTTAAGGGAATAGGGATAAGTATTTTTACAGCCATTTCTACTAATTCTGTTCTTAAAGATTAAATGCTACTCGCAAGCATAGATAAGGGTTTGAAGGCAACAAAACAAGCAAAATTAAATTGTACTCATAGGTACTCAGAAATGAGCCAATTCCTGTTGAGCAAAGAAGATTTTGTATTAATAGCTACGATTCATTACTCTACTGTACTATCTCTCAAAAATCAAGAAATAAATTTAAACTTTTTGGATTTAGATCTGTATATATAGATACGTTTAAAATCAGTTTTTACCGAAAGAAAGCAACTCCTGACAATTGTTAAAAAATTTTGATCCTTTTGCTACAGATTATCGAAGGAATGATAATTTAGATACAAAATTAACTGCCTTAATTATAGGTATTAAAACATCTGAAAAGAATTCTATACATACTTATCAGCCATTAATCTCATATTTTTTATAAGAATTGGCATCTTTTTTGAGTACATAAAAAAGTGCTTACAATTAGCACTCAAATTTTGCTCGTATAGCTTGATATAACTAGATTTGTTATGAGTACAAGCAAAACTGTACCCCCACCCTATAAATACCTAACCCCCATCATCTAAATACTCGTACCCCTACCCCAAAAAAAATTTCAAAATTGCTTAAATGTAGGCGCAGTTTAGGGTGTGGATTTTGAGTACAAGCTTAATGTATTTAATAAATCTTATCGCGATCGCTTTCCTGAACGGTTCGATAGTGGCTGCTATAAATTTTGCATGTTGACCGCAGTCCACTTATCAGGAAGCCTCAATGACACCCCCGACACAAGCTCTCATTGCCTCCCCCGTTGAGAATAAGATTGCAACAACTCCAGCAAAATCCAAAAAATCAGAAAGCTGTGGTTGTAGTAGCTCAAAAGGTTCCCAAACTTCTAACAAAAGCGCCCAAAAAAATGCCTTGAGTGAAAGTATGCAAGAGCGGATTGCGAAGCACCCTTGCTATAGCGAGGAAGCTCACCACCATTATGCTCGGATGCATGTTGCCGTAGCTCCCGCTTGTAACATTCAGTGTAACTACTGCAATCGCAAATATGACTGTGCCAACGAAAGCCGCCCAGGGGTAGTTAGCGAACTACTAACTCCCGAAGAAGCAGCTCACAAAGTAATGGTAATTGGCGGCAAAATCCCCCAAATGACCGTATTGGGAATTGCGGGGCCGGGTGACCCTTTAGCCAATCCTGAAAAGACTTTCCGTACTTTTGAGTTGATTGCGGCAGAAGCTCCAGATATTAAGCTTTGTCTCTCAACTAATGGATTGATGCTTCCCGAATATGTCGATCGCATCAAGAAGTTAAATATCGATCATGTGACCATCACGATTAACATGGTCGATCCTGAAATTGGAACCAAAATTTATCCTTGGATTCGTTATAACCGTAAGCGTTACACAGGTGTAGAAGCTTCTCAGATTCTGCACCAGCGCCAAATGGAAAGCTTGGATATGCTCAAAGAAGCAGACATTCTTTGCAAAGTTAATTCGGTAATGATTCCCGGAATTAACGATGAGCATCTCGTAGAAGTTGGTCGCGTGATTCGTGAGAAAGGAGCATTTCTCCATAATATTATGCCTCTCATCTCGGCTCCTGAACATGGCACACACTTCGGTTTGACTGGACAACGTGGTCCCAATCCTAAGGAATTGAAAAAGCTTCAGGATAGCTGCGCTGAAGGCAACATGAAGATGATGCGCCACTGCCGTCAATGTCGTGCCGATGCTGTCGGTTTACTAGGTGAAGATCGTTCCCAAGAGTTTACCAAAGATAAATTCATGGAAATGACTCCCACCTACAATTTAGAAGCTCGTCAAGTAGTTCACGCTGGCATCGATCTCTTAAAAGCAGAATTGCAAGAGAAGAAAGCCAAAGTCACCAACATTCAAAAGACAGTGGCGACTCCCAAAATCCTTGTAGCTGTGACTACCAAAGGCAGTGGTATCGTCAATCAACACTTTGGTCATGCTAAAGAGTTCCAAATCTATGAAGTTGATGCTACTGAAGTAAAATTCGTCGGACATCGCAAGATTGACCAATATTGCCAAAGCGGCTACGGCGAAGAAGCAACTCTCGAAGAAATCATCTCTTCTATTGCCGATTGCAAAGCCGTCCTAACTTCCAAAGTTGGTAATTGTCCTCAAGAAAGTCTTCGCAAAGCAGGCATCGAACCAGTCGAGGCCTACGATGCGATCGATACCGTAGCGAAGGAATTCTACGCTACGTTTCTCCAAAAAGAAGCGCTTCTAGAACAAGCTCCCTATTAAGTTTCCTACTAACAAGATCTACAGCTATCAGGAGTATCGTCATGCCCTATAAGCTTGAAAATCAAGAAATCTACTGGGAAGTTTGCCTTTCCCAATGTCCAAGAGCAGCTATTCAAAAAAGTCCTAACGGACATTATCTAATCGATCAGAATCTTTGTCATAACTGCCTTTACGCTAAGTTTCCTAAATTTCTACAACAACAGGAGTCTAGCCATGCCTTACACAGTTGACCAACAATATATCTCTTGGGAAGTTTGCCAATCCCATTGTCCTAAGGGAGCGATTCAACAGGATGCGAATGGACGTTACTTGATTGAACAGAACCTCTGCAATAGCTGTCTTCAGTCCAGTTTGTCCCAAGGTATTTTAGCTTGTTCTAGCAATTACATTTTTGGTGTAATTCCCAGCGATCAGCAGCATTTGGTAATGCTTAAAGACTCTAATCCCTATTGGGAAAAATGGTTTGCCACTCACGATCGCTTAGTTGCAGACTTGCAAACCAAAATTCAGGCAAAAGCCCAAAGATGGCAGGAAGTGACAGCATGAGCGTAGAGACAATCTATCTTGACAACAACGCGACAACCCGAATCGATCCTCTCGTTGTTGAAGCAATGCTTCCTTATCTGACCACCTACTATGGCAATCCTTCGAGTATGCACACCTTTGGTGGACAAGTAGGTAAGGCGATTCAAACAGCGCGATCGCAAGTTGCCGAACTCCTCGGAGCCGAGCCTTCAGAAATCATCTTCACCAGTTGTGGCTCTGAAGGAAACAACACTGCCATTCGTGCAGCTCTTGCAGCTCAAAGCGATCGCAAACACATCATTACCACCCAAGTCGAACATGCCTGTGTGATGAATGTTTGCAAACAGTTAGAGAAGCAAGGTTATACCGTCACTTATCTTTCGGTCGATCGTAAAGGGCTGATTGATTTATCAGAGTTGGAGGCGGCTCTCACTGGTAATACAGCGCTGGTAACCACGATGTATGCCAACAATGAGACAGGCACAATCTTCCCGATTGAGCAAATTGGCTCTTTGGCAAAGGAATATGGTGCAACCTTCCATGTTGATGCGGTGCAAGCGGTTGGCAAAATCCCTCTCAACCTGAAAAATAGTACGATTGATTTGCTGACCCTCTCTGGACATAAATTGCACGCACCCAAGGGCGTTGGCGCATTATATGTCCGTCGTGGCTACCGCTTCCGCCCCTTCATTCTTGGCGGACATCAGGAACGCGGGCGCAGAGCAGGAACTGAGAACGTCGCTGGTATCGTTGCCCTCGGTAAAGCTGCGGAATTGGAGTTAATCCATCTGCCAAATGCGGTACAGCATGAAAAGAAATTGCGTGATCGCTTAGAAAAGGTTCTCCTCTCAACCATTGCCGACTGTGAAGTAAACGGCGATCCTAAAAATCGCTTGCCTAATACCACCAACATCGGTTTCAAATTCATTGAAGGAGAAGCAATTCTCTTATCCCTCGATCGCTATGGTATTTGCGCCTCCTCTGGTTCCGCCTGTACCTCTGGCTCCCTCGAACCATCCCATGTGCTTCGCGCAATGGGACTCCCCTACACAATTCTCCACGGCTCCATCCGCTTCAGCCTCTCCCGCTATACCACCGATGCCGAAATTGATCACGTCCTAGAAGTCATGCCCAGCATCATCGATCGCCTCCGTGCTTTATCACCCTTTAATAGCGATGCTGCGGGTTGGTTGCAAGAGAGAGAAGAGGCTCTTGTCAAGTAAAAAGGAAAAAGGAAAAAGGAAAAAATATTTTTCTCTTACCTGAATTTACTTGATCTTGAAATTCCAACTACTAGCTTTCTATTTTCACTTTTACCTTTTATCTTTTTACTTACTGCCATGTGGGACTACACCGATAAAGTATTAGACCTCTTCTACAATCCTAAGAATCAAGGAGCGATAGAAATTACTGACGAAACAGATATTGCAGTTGTATTCGGCGAAATCGGCAGCATTGCCTGTGGTGACGCTCTGAGACTACATCTCAAGATTGATGTTCCTGCCGATAGCATTCTTGATGCTCGCTTCCAAACCTTTGGATGCACCAGTGCGATCGCTTCTTCTTCTGCCTTGACAGAAATGATAAAAGGACTTACATTAGATGAAGCTCTTAAAGTAAGCAATAAAGACATCGCCGATTACTTAGGCGGCTTACCTGAAGCAAAAATGCACTGTTCCGTAATGGGACAAGAAGCCCTAGAAGCGGCTATTTACAAGTATCGCGGCATAGAGATTGAACATCATGAAGAAGATGAAGGCGCACTTCTCTGCACATGCTTTGGAGTTAGTGATAACCGCGTTCGCCGCATCGTCATTGAGAATAATCTCACTACCGTTGAAGAAGTTACCAACTACATCAAAGCTGGTGGTTCCTGCGGTTCCTGTCTCGCAGGGATTGAAGACATTATCACCACAGTAGAAAAAGATAAGGAAGCGACAACTGCCAGAGTGGAAGCTGAACTTACTCGCATTCAACAAACCAGCCGTAAGTTAACCACTGTTCAGAAGATCACCAAGATTCAAGAAATTCTCGATGAAGTCCGCCCCATGCTCATCGCAGACGGTGGCAATGTCGAACTATTCGATGTCGATGGCGATATCGTCAAAGTCATTCTCAAAGGTGCTTGCAGTTCCTGCTCTAGCAGCACCGCTACTTTAAAAGATGCGATCGAAGTAAGACTACGCGATCGCGTTCTCTCCAGCCTCAGCGTTGAAGCAGTTTAAAAGTTTCTAAAGATCCCCCTCAATCCCCCTTGTAAAGGGGGAAGAAGATAATTCTAATCTCCCCCCTTTGCAAGGGGGGAAGGGGGGAGCCAGTAATTTTCAACCCAAAACCAATGAACCCTTACTTATTCAACATTTCCATACTTAGAGTCGAGCGCTCTCCTCCTGTGAAGACAGCGATCGCTTTAAAAACCGAGAAAGAACTTCCTTAAGACCTTTCTCAAGTGTCCTAACTTCCAAACTACAGTACATTCTTTGATTTAATAAGGAGAAATTCTCATGAGTCCATTAAGACAAATCGCCTTCTACGGTAAAGGTGGTATCGGTAAATCTACAACTTCTCAAAATACAATTGCAGGTTTAGCCGATCTCACCCAAGGCGATCGCATTATGATCGTAGGCTGCGACCCTAAAGCTGACTCCACCCGCTTGATGCTCCACAGCAAAGCCCAAACCACCGTTCTCCACCTTGCTGCTGAGCGTGGCGCAGTTGAAGATGTCGAACTTGAAGAAGTCCTACTCACTGGCTACAAAGGCGTTAAGTGCGTAGAGTCAGGTGGCCCTGAACCAGGGGTTGGTTGCGCTGGACGTGGCATCATCACCGCCATTAACTTCTTGGAAGAAAATGGAGCCTATGAAGACCTCGACTTCGTTAGCTATGATGTATTAGGCGACGTTGTTTGTGGCGGTTTTGCAATGCCTATTCGTGAAGGCAAGGCGCAAGAAATCTATATCGTCACCTCTGGCGAAATGATGGCAATGTACGCTGCTAACAACATTGCTCGCGGTATTCTCAAATATGCTCACTCTGGTGGTGTGCGTTTAGGCGGCTTGATCTGCAATAGCCGTAAATGCGATCGGGAACTTGAGTTGATTGAAACTCTTGCCAAGCGCTTGAACACCCAAATGATTCACTTTGTACCTCGCGACAACGTGGTTCAACATGCTGAACTGCGCCGCATGACTGTGATTGAATATGCGCCTAATCACCCTCAAGCCCAAGAATATCGCACCCTTGCCGATAAAATCTACCACAATACCAATTTCACAATTCCTACTCCAATCACCATGGACGAATTGGAAGACCTCTTAGTTGAGTTCGGTATTCTTGGCGATGACAAAGCATTCGAGCATCTCGTTGGTAAGACTGCCGATGAAGTTCCCGTAGAAGAACTTGCTCTAGTTTAATAATTTCGACTCTGTGCAGGCTCAGCCTGCACAGAGTGACTCTCAATCCTTTTACCCTTTTCCTTGAGGCTAATATGACACCTCCAGAATCCGCTACATTAACACCTCCAACCGCTACAACACCTGTTAATGACATTCCTGAGACCAAGGCATTCATCAAAGAAGTCATCGAAGCATATCCAGACAAAGCCAAGAAAAAACGCGAAAAGCACCTCAACGTGTTTGAAGAAGGCAAGTCTGATTGTGGTGTCAAATCCAACGTCAAATCTGTCCCTGGCTCAATGACCACCCGTGGTTGCGCCTACGCTGGTTCTAAAGGTGTAGTTTGGGGACCAATCAAAGACATGATCCACATCAGTCACGGGCCCGTTGGTTGTGGTTACTACTCTTGGTCTGGTCGCCGTAACTACTACATCGGCACAACTGGTATTGATTCCTTCGGCACGATGGACTTCACGTCTGACTTCCAAGAACGTGATATCGTTTTCGGTGGTGACAAAAAACTATTGAAACTGATTACCGAGTTAGATGAACTCTTCCCTCTCAATCGTGGTGTTTCCATTCAATCAGAATGCCCAATCGGTTTGATTGGAGATGACATTGAAGCAGTAGCTAAGAAGGCTGCTAAAGAAATCGGCAAAACTGTTGTACCTGTCCGTTGTGAAGGCTTCCGTGGAGTATCGCAATCCCTCGGACACCACATCGCCAATGACGCAGTACGTGATTGGGTTTTCCCACAATTCGACAAAAACAAGAAAGAAGGTAATATTCCAGATAGTACCGCCTATGATGTTGCCATTATCGGTGACTACAACATTGGTGGAGATGCTTGGTCTAGTCGCATCTTGATCGAAGAAATTGGCTTGCGCGTTGTCGCCCAATGGTCAGGAGACGGAACTCTCAATGAGATGATCAACACTCCTTCCGTAAAACTGAATCTAGTTCACTGCTATCGCTCTATGAACTATATCAGCCGTCACATGGAAGAAGCCTATGGTATTCCTTGGTTAGAATACAACTTCTTTGGCCCCACCCAAATCGCTGCCTCACTCAGAGAAATTGCTTCTAAATTTGATGAAACTATTCAAGCAAAAGCCGAAGAAGTGATTGCGAAATACCAAGCTCAGACCGATGCTGTCCTTGCTAAATTCAAATCACGTTTAGAAGGTAAAACCGTAGCTCTGATGGTTGGTGGATTACGTCCTCGCCACGTTGTTCCTGCGTTCCACGATCTTGGCATGAAGTTGATTGGTACGGGCTACGAGTTTGGTCACAACGACGACTACAAGCGCACCACTCACTACATTGAGAATGGCACTCTGATCTATGACGATGTTTCGGCATACGAGTTTGAAGCCTTCGTCAAAGAACTGAAGCCTGATCTGATCGCCTCTGGCATCAAAGAGAAGTATGTGTTCCAGAAGATGGCACTACCTTTCCGTCAGATGCACTCTTGGGATTACTCTGGTCCTTATCACGGTTATGACGGCTTCGCAATCTTTGCCCGTGATATGGATCTTGCCCTCAACAGCCCCACTTGGAGCTTAGTTGGCACTCCTTGGAAAACTGCGGAAGTTTAGATCCCCCCCAGCCCCCCTTGTAAAGGGGGGAGAATTAATTCAATTAAGCCCCCCTTTACAAGGGGGATGCCCGATAGGGCATGGGGATCAAACCTCTGCATTTAACAGAAATTCATGAGTGAGGGTTACAAACTTTTCAAACCCATTCTCATTCAAGAATCTTTCACTCACATTGATTTTCACCTAGATTGGAATTAAAATCATGTCCCAGAATAACGTTAACGACATTCAAGATCACGCTCGGTTATTCCACCAAGACGAATACCAAGAGCTATTTCAAGCAAAGAAAGAATTTGAAGGTGGGCATAGCCCCGAAGAAGTTGCTAAGATTGCTGACTGGACAAAGGGTTGGGAATACCGCGAAAAGAATTTCGCCCGTGAAGCCCTCACTGTCAATCCTGCTAAAGCTTGTCAGCCCCTTGGAGCCATCCTTGCAGCAGTTGGTTTTGAAGCTACATTACCCTTCGTTCATGGTTCTCAAGGCTGTGTTTCCTATTTCCGCAGTCACTTTACGCGCCACTTCAAAGAGCCATTCTCAGCAGTATCCTCTTCGATGACAGAAGATGCGGCGGTTTTTGGCGGACAATTGAATATGATTGAAGGCTTGGCAACTTCCTACAATCTCTACAAGCCCAAGATGATTGCAGTCTGCACAACCTGTATGGCAGAAGTAATCGGTGATGACTTACAAGCATTCATCACCAATGCGAAGGCAGCCAATTCAGTTCCTCTAACTTTTCCCGTTCCCTATGCCCATACGCCTAGCTTTGTTGGTTCTCACATCACAGGCTATGACAACATGATCAAGGGTATTCTCTCGAACCTGACCGCAGGTAAGAAGCAAGAAACCACCAACGGCAAGATTAACTTCATCCCAGGATTTGAAACCTACATTGGCAACCTTCGTGAAATCAAGCGCTATGCTGATTTAATGGATGTTAACTACACCTTGCTTGCGGATAACTCTGAATACTTGGATTCACCTAACACGGGTGAATACCAAATGTATCCAGGTGGAACCAAGCTAGAGGATGCTGCTGATTCAATCAATGCTGAAGCGACAATCGCATTCCAATCTTACGCGACCACCAAGACTAGAGAATACATCGAAACTGAGTGGAATCAAAAGACCTACGTCAGCCGTCCCGTCGGTATTCGCGGTACTGATGAATTCTTGATGAAGCTTTCGGCTCTAACAGGCAAGCCCATTCCTAAGGAATTGGAAGATGAAAGAGGTCGCGCCGTTGATGCTCTGACAGATTCTCAAGCATGGTTGCATGGCAAGCGCATTGCCCTCTATGGCGATCCTGACTTGGTAATTGGTTTAGTTCAGTTCCTCTTGGAAGTTGGTGCAGAACCAATTCATATTGTCGTCAGCAACTCTAACGCTAACTTTGAAGGCGAATTAAGGGCACTGCTAGATTCTAGCCCCTTCGGTCAGAATGCCACGATCTGGGGTGGTAAGGATCTCTGGCACTTGCGATCGCTCCTCTTCACCGAGCCAGTTTATCTCTTGATTGGCAATTCCTACGGTAAGTACCTATGGCGCGATACCAAGACTCCTTTGGTACGCATTGGCTATCCTATCTTCGATCGCCATCATCTACATCGCTATTCGACCTACGGTTATCAAGGCGCAATCAATCTACTCAACTGGATTGTGAATACTCTCCTCGATGAACTCGATCGCAACACGATCATTCCATCAAAGACCGACATTTCCTACGACTTGATTCGCTAGATTTAAGATCCCCCCTAACCCCCCTTTACAAGGGGGGAAAAGAATTAATTAAATTCTCCCCCCTTTCATAAGGGGGGCTGGGGGGGATCTCACCTCAAACCGTAGACAGATTCATTCATATTGCTTATCTGACGAACGCAATCACAGCAGAAAGTACAGAAAGAGGAGGACGATCATGCTTGACATTCAAATTAACGATACAACCCTGAGAGATGGCGAACAGGCTGCTGGTGTAGCGTTTAGCATTGAAGAGAAAATCGAAATCGCCAAATTCCTCGATCGCATTGGCGTACAAGAATTAGAAATTGGAATCCCTGCAATGGGTGGGGCTGAAACCGAAGCGATCGCCGCCATTAATAACTTAGGACTCAAAGCAAAATTACTCGGCTGGAATCGTGCGGCAATTTCTGATGTCAAAGCCTCTATCGCCTGTGGGCTAAAGCGCGTCCATATTTCTGTACCTGTCTCTGATGTACAGATTGGGCTAATGGCTGACGGCAAGCGGGAAACTGTACTAACACGTCTGCAAGAAAGTATTACCTATGCCCTTGATAATGGTTTATATGTGTCCGTCGGTGGTGCTGATGCCTCTAGAGCTGACGATCGTTTTCTATTAGAAGTAGCAGCTTCAGCAGAACAATGGGGTGCTTCTCGTTTCCGTTTTTGCGATACCGTTGGCATTCTCGATCCATTTAATACCTATCGCAAGATTAAATTACTGGTCAATGCCCTCTCAATTCCCGTCGAGATGCACACCCATAACGATCTAGGCATGGCTACTGCTAATGCTCTCGCTGGTATGCAAGCAGGAGCGCGATCGCTAAATACCACTGTGAACGGTTTAGGCGAGAGGGCAGGCAATGCGGCTCTAGAAGAAGTGGTGATGGCGCTCAAACAAATTCATGGTATTGATTTAGGTATTGAAACCCGTTGTTTCTGGGAACTCTCGCAATTAGTTGCGACCGCTTCGCAAAATCCTGTACCACCTTGGAAAGCGATCGTCGGTAGCAACGCCTTTAGCCATGAATCGGGTATTCACGCCGCAGGAGTTCTCAAAAATCCTAGCAGCTATGAGCCGTTTAATCCCGATGAAGTGGGCGCTAAGCGTCATCTTGTTGCTGGTAAACATTCAGGTCGTCATCTCGTAGCAAGTTTACTCCAGCAGCAGGGTGTTGATATTTCCAAAGAGAAAGCGCAATCAGTCTTAGATGCAGTGCGTCAGCGATCGATCCAAGTCAAGCGCAGTCTCACTTCTAAGGAATTGCTTAACCTCGTTCAATCAGAGAGATTTGCCCATGCTGTATAACGATGTGGAACTTGATAGTCCTCCAACCTTTGAGATTGGCGAAAAGGTCAGAATCAAGAAATTAATTCGCAATGATGGTACTTTTCCTGGAAAGGAGATTGGTGAAACTCTTGCTAAGAAAGGAGAAGTTGGCTATGTGGTGAATATTGGGACTTTCCTCCAAAGTTCCTATATCTATTCTGTCCACTTTCTCTATACAGGACATATCATCGGCTGTCGTCAAAAAGAATTAGAAATCGTCGAATAATGCGAGTGGGTGCTTTGTGCCCATTTACATCTAAAATCATCAAGGAAAATTCCATGAAAGTCATGCTACGTCGGAATAACATCGGTCATCTAGTGGTCTATGTTGCTAAAAAAGATTTAGAAGAGGAAGTTGTCAAAGAAGAAGAAACCACTGATGGCAAGGTGATGACGCTAGCAAACGGGTGGGAGCTTGCCTTTGGAAACCTAGAGGAACCGCTAAGTTTACCAAAGACCGTTGAAGCAAGAAGAATTGCTTAGCGATCGCTAGGCGTTGTTACAATGCTTCTGGTATTTGCAAAACAGTCGAAAATATTTTGCTTATAAACATCACCTTTTTTATAGCAATGTAAGCTTTGCTTAGGACATAAAACCCTCATTAATAAAGGCGGAGCTTCGCTCCGCCTTTATTAATGAGGATATGAATATCACATGAGCCTAAATCAACTTAGTCAAATCATCGATTTCAAAGTATTGATGAAATTTGGTAGTTACTTGTAAAACTGACGATCGCCCTTCTGCTTGGCGCTTCTTTTTTACAAATCCTTGCTCGACCAATTCCTGCACATGCTGATAAGCCCCAGCACCGCGTAGTTCAATCAACTCTGATTGCACAATATTTTTTTTGAGGGCGATCGCAGCCAAAGTCCGTAAAACACCACGCCCCAAATCGACAGGGATAAGTTTATGTACTAAATCCTCAAACTCCGATCGCAGTCTGAGCGAAAAGCCCACATCAGTCTCCATGATTTCTAAAGCACTGTCTCGATGGGCATATTCAGTAATTAAGTCAATCAGTCCCATTTCTGCATCCTCGATCTCGCAACCCAGAGCCTCAGCGATCGCAGCCAAATTCATCGGTTGCCCCTTTAGATACAACACTGCTTCTACTTTTTGCTTGAGAGAATTGGCGATCGGTAATTCTGGCTGCTCATAACCATCCATTGATAAAGACAATGGTTCTAATAGCTCAATATACTCATCTGGCTCTTCAAGCTCAACTGATTCCTCAAGCACTGGCTCAACATGATCAACTGGCTCTTTAGGCTCGATAGACTCTTCAAGCACTGGCTCAATTGGCTCTACAGTTTGTTCTAAAGGCAATTCATTCGTCATGCTAAGATTTTAACCGAGTGAAGGCATTGCAATACAATGCTTTTATCCTTAAATTAAACAAAAAATTATATTAGCTGAGAAACCATATGCCAAGCAGCATGATGTACTACGAAGACACTTATGTGGTGCTGCCTCCAGATATGCAAGAACAGTTTGTCACTCAGCCAGAATTAGAACAAATTTTGCATGATCTGCTGATCGATATCCAAGATGCGCTACCCTACGATTTACAAAACCTTGCAATTAGTGAACAAGTCCAGCGTCTAATTAAAACTGCTTGCGATCTAGATTGTGGCGATCGCGGTACATGGCAATGGTACGTCGTCCGCCTAGATAAATAAGAAAAGGATTGCAAAGCAATCCTTTTCTTATAAGAACAATTTAGGATCAACGTGAAAGAATTTGCCAAGCGCTTGAGCTTGATTTTTGCTGATTTGACGCTTGCCGTTTACCACTTCTGAGACAACGCCACTTGAGCCAATCACATTCACTAGATCGGCTTGTTTTAAATCATTGGCTTCCATTAAATGTAAGAGAACATCAAGAGGTGAAGCATCATTCATTGGATAATGCTGATCTTCATATTTTTCAATCAATGTCAGCAGCAATTGCAAAATCCTCTCTTCTTCAGCAGTTGGATGAGGAAGTGCTAGCAATCTTTCCATGTTTTGCAATGCAATTTCATTTTCAGCATCATTGGTAATCACATGAGGCTGAATCTCGGCTAGCAAATCACCATAAACTTTTCGATTAATAGTAAGGGTCATTTTTCCACCTACCTGAGTCATACTCAGCGTGAGTTAGAACATATTTGATATTGATAATTTGTCTCTCATAGTCAATGTTGACGATCAGGCGATATTTATTACCTTTGATATTGAAAACAGTAAATCGTCCCGCCACATCAGCAGATGAATAAGATTTCTTGACATCTTGAATATTTTGCCATGATGCAGATTTTGCGACTTGATGCCAACTATTTAAAGCAGTAGCTACGTCGGCATGAATTTTCCCAAATTCATCAAGTGTTTTCTTAGAATAAATCCGCATATCCTATACCTTTGAGCTTGAAATTTATTTTTGGTAGTCATAATTTTGCTGTCTTAGTTAGTGTCTTAGTTAATGTCTTAGTTAATGTCTTAGTTAATGTCTTAGTTAATGTCTTAGTTAATGTCTTAGTTAATGTCTTAGTTAGTGTCTTGACTTACCTACAATGTACTCTCATTTTGAGAGTATATTGTCAAGACTAAAATAAAAGCCAGAAATTAATGGGAAAGCTTAGAGATCCTTTTAATTTCTGGCTTTTGGGTTTAGCTACAAAATTACAACTTGCGATAGCATCTGGCAGTAATTAAATGAGGCTGAAACACCTCAAGAAAATTAGCTTGTAAGGTGCGGAAAAAAGTATCTACTGTTTCAGGATCATCTAAATGGATTGGATGCTCATTTTCAAATCCCTTAAAGAAATACCAATTAACAATAATTTTTCCTTGAGGTGAAAGCATCTTGTGAAACTGCATCAACTGACCACTAGGATCGGGTAAATGCTCCAATACGTCAAAACATAAGACCGTATCAAAATATCCTTCCAAAGCTTCTTCTAATGGAATTTCGGAACGAAAAGATATTTTATTGCTTAGTCCTAACTGCGCTACTCGATGCTCTACAAAGCCGCGATTAATCGGATTAATATCGCAATAGATCACCGAATCGACATTTGGACACATGGCAGCAGCGATCGCATGAGTACCAATGCCACCACCAAAATCAAGCACCCGCCCCTTAGCTTGATCCGCAATTAGCTTGATCGTACCGCCAATGTAGTCCTTACTCTCAAGATGCCAAGTACCAAGTTTAAACAAATACATCTCACCAACTTTATCCTTGTAAAAAGCTGTTGCCTCTTCCCAGTCAAAGTCGGTATTTCCTAAATTTTCTAAATCGTAACGACAATTTTGCAGTTTCTCGGTAATCGTTTCTGCATCTAGTTTTAAGAACTCTTGCAAGTGTTGCTCTAATCTAAAGCCGTCTTGCCAATATCCTTCCAAGAAAGTCGGCGTAGGAGATGAAATCACCATGTTTGATTGCAATATAGCGCTTTGCGCCTAAAAAGTTTAATAACAGATGCTTGTTACGCAGAGCGCAAGCTTCACCTGTCATTACAGCATAAATGTACGCGAATCCACACTAATACCAAAACACAAAAAGGCGTAGCCATTTTGTGTTTTTAAAACCCTTACTGGGTTTGGTTTTTAATTCACGAAAGTGTTGCCACACTTTTGTGAATTGGTATAACTAGCAGCGCGACTAAACTTTGAGGGATTAAAACCAAAGCCCAAAAGATGAAAGGCGGCGCTTCGCGCCGCCTTTCATCTTTTGGAGCGATAAATCTACCTAAAAAGTCCCAAGCAATGGCAATACTTTCTTTTTCAGTAACTCTACTAAGGCTGGTTCCATATAATCGTATTTATCGGGAATATCTAGGCAAATCACTCGTTTATGTTTAATCCAAGCCTGAAAGTTTGTAGAAAGTTTCCTACGATGAGATTTTTCCATCACAAAGATTAAATCAGCCCAGATAATTGCTTCGCTACTTAAAGGTGTTTCGGCTTCTCGATCTATTCCTGCTGAATCCACCTCTAAGCCCTCATAACTCATAAATATTGTTTCTGCTGTGGGGCTGCGTAATCTGTTTTTACCGCAAACAAATAGCAATTTCATAAAACAAAAAAGTAAAATTTGTATTGAGGCCCAATATTTTGACTCGGAAAGCTACCAGAAGTATTTATGAAGCGATCGCGATTTAATACGCCGAAATTTTGGCTAAAAGTTATATTTCTTATAGCTTCCGTACTTATATTGATAGCAGTTTCTCAAAAACTGAGCATCAACGATAGATTCATTAATCTGCTTCAAAGTACCTTACTTTGGGTCAAGATGCTTGGGGCAATGGGCGCGATCGCTTTTATTGTTATTTTCAATCTAGCAACAATTTTATTTATTCCAGCATCGTTATTAACATTGGGCGGTGGAGCTATATATGGCGTGGTATGGGGATCAATCTATGTATTTGTTGCCGCAACTTTGGGCGCGATTTTTGCTTTTTTAATCGGTAGATATTTTGCGCGAGGCTGGGTAAGTGAAAAGATTCGCAACAACATGACTTTTCGAGCGATTGATGCGGCTGTTGCGATCGATGGATTCAAAATTGTTCTGTTGACAAGACTATCACCAATTTTTCCGTTCAACATGCTGAATTATGTTTTTGGAGTTACCCGTGTGGCTTTGAAGGACTACATTCTAGGCTCAATTGGCATGATTCCTGCCACAATTATGTATGTTTATCTGGGTTCTCTCATTGGAGATGTTGCTTTGCTGGGAATGCAGCCTATCAGCATAGTTGGCAATCCACAAACTCAAATTGCTCAATGGACTATTAAAATTGTTGGCTTAGTTGCAACTTTTGCTGTAACCATTCAAGTTAGCCGCCTTGCCAATAAAATTCTCGCTAGTAAATTACCATAAATACCTTGGCATAATAAGGTCTCGCTACGAATCTTTGTAATACCAGTTCTCGATAATGTAACTTCACTTTCTACAATTAAAAGCCAAATCCAGTAAGGGTTTTAAATTCTCGCAATAGCATTCCCATTATGAGAATTTGTGCAAAAATCATTTCCCAATCGTTCTACGAACTCTTCTGAAATGCAGATATAGTAACTTCAAAATATGGGTTGATTAAACTAAAACACTCTGGAGGAGCAATCTTTTTTGTTAGATCACGCAACAAACAATAGGCTACAGTAACCTCTTTGGAAATGCCATAGGAATGGATAATGTTAGCGTGCCATTCAGTTAAGCTTTCGCGAAAAAAAGTTTCGTCATCTCGCAATATTGAAAGTGCTAAATATCGAAGATTAATAGACATATCGTATTTGCAAACACGCGAACTTTTTTGAACAAGTTCTGGATATTGCTGAGCTAGAAGACTTATTGATCTCACGACCAGTTCATCTGATTGATCTCGCAATAAATTATAAGTTTTCACGCGCAATGGAAAACCACTAACAAACTTTTCTACATTTAATAGATCTTCATCCGTGAGATATGCCCGATCAATACCTTCGACTTTCTGATCTAAAACGCAGTTAATTGCTAACATAATCTTTGCTATTAGTACTCACAATATATTTGATTGATTCACCAAATTTTACATTCAAAAAAAATTTATCGCCCCCAATAATTCTTTGATATTATAGAACTACATTTACTTAAATTCCAAGAATGAAATTAAAGTTAACTTAATAATATATTTCGACATACATTGCAGTTCTAAAGTAGTTTGTCATAAAAAAGCTCAAAATGGCAACGCCATTTTGAGCTTTTAAAACCATTGATTCTTTTTCTGCAAGCGGTTTAATACCGAATTCCCCATTAATCACCAGTGTCAAGAAGAATAAGAATGCGAAGAATAGCCATTCTTCTTGATGGTTATTTGGCTGGACTGCGAAGTAGAGACCAATGATTTTCATTCATGCTTTGCAAAATTACTTGTTGGAATTAAGCGTAGGATGGGTTAGCGATCGCATAACCCATCATTGCTGACCAATTGCTGACTAATTGATGCGTTACGTTGCACTAACCCATCCTACAAAAAACATTTAAAGAAATTTTATAAGGAATTTTATTTTGAGTATATTAATTAGACAAAGTACGATTATTTTGCCCGATCGCGAAACGTTACTAGGTGATGTATATGTACGGGATGGCAAAATTGTGGCGATCGCACCGCATATTGATCTCGCAGCTTTAAGTGCCGATGATCAACCTTTAGAAATTATCGAAGCAACTGGTTTGACATTAATGGCAGGCGTGATTGATCCGCAAGTACATTTTCGCGAACCAGGGCTAGAGCATAAAGAGGATTTGCGATCGGCTAGTCATGCTTGCGCGAAGGGCGGAGTGACTAGCTTTTTAGAAATGCCAAATACTCGACCACTGACGATTACACAGGCAGCGCTTGATGACAAGCTTAGTCGGGCGGCTAGCAAATGCGTAGTTAATTACGGCTTTTTTATTGGGGCGACTGGCGAAGTTTTGCCAGATTTGCTCAATGCCAATCCCACCTGTGGCATCAAAATATTTATGGGATCGATGCATGGTGATTTGTTAATTGATCAAGAAGATCTGTTAGATAAGATTTTTTCGCAGGGCGATCGCCTAATTGCGGTTCATGCAGAAGATCAAGCAAGAATTGCTCAACGCCGCATCGAATTTGCCGATAGCAAAGATCCTGCTAAGCATTCACTAATTCAGGATAATCAAGCGGCGCTCAATGCTACAAAACTAGCCGTAAAGCTTTCTAAAAAATATCAGCGACGTTTGCATATATTGCATATGTCCACAGGTGAAGAGGCAGAATTTTTGCGTCAAGAAAAACCTGCATGGGTGACAGCCGAAGTGACACCGCAGCATTTGCTGATGAATATTGGCGCTTACGAGAAAATTGGCTCTCTAGCGCAAATGAATCCACCCTTGCGATCGCCCCGCGATCAAGAAATATTGTGGCAAGCTTTATTAGATGGCGTGATTGACTTTATTGCGACGGATCATGCGCCGCATACTTTAGTTGAGAAAGGACTAGCCGCCAGTGAAGATATTCAATCTAACCAATCCGACAAATCTTCTAAGGAGACTGTATTACTAGAGCCAGCCAACGTGCCATCAGGAATGCCTGGTGTGGAAACCTCGATGCCATTAATGCTTACGGAAGCAATGAAAGGACGTTGTACCGTCCATCAGGTCAGTGAATGGATGAGTAGAAATGTTGCTAAAGGTTACAAAATTGCCAACAAAGGCGAGATTCGGATTGGTTGGGATGCCGACTTAGTATTAGTCGATCTCCATAACTATAAACCTGTAAAAAATGAAGATTTGTTGACTAAATGTGGCTGGAGTTCTTTTGCTGGATGGGAACTCACGGGCTGGGCAAAGACAACGATTGTCGGTGGTCAAGTAGTGTATGCCAATGGTAAGGTCAATTCTGATGTGCGCGGTCAAGCATTGCAGTTTGGCTAGATTAGCGACACAATGGGTAACCATGAATGATTAAATTTAAAAGCCTTGCTTTGCAAGGCTTTTAAATTATCTGGGTTTGATTAGAACGCAACATCACTCAACATTATGTTTCTCTCTCGAAGGCTATCGATTTTATTGCTGACAGCGATCGCGACAGGTTTATTTACAGCCTGTGGTAACTCTGGTGCTGGCAATAGTAATTTTTCTATGCCAGCAAACGATACTACAAAGGTTTCTCCTACACCAATACCCACAACTACTGCAACCTCAAGCCCATCACCGAATAGTTCGCCTAGCCCAAAACCTGAGCTTGCTCCGATTAATTTGCCTGAACTACAAATAAAAGCGCTTGAACCATACAAACATCGCTCGGGGCTGCTAGAAACAGATATACCGAAGGGCTGGAAATTAATTGATAAGAGTCAAACGGGCGAATTACTGTTGACTTGGAATGAACAGGGGGGGAGAGCGACTATTTCCGTAAATATTTTTGTACCTCCAAGCGAAATTCCTGAAAATCGATTAAGTGATGTTTTCGCCGTAATTGTTAAAGAGATGTACAACAACCAAACAGATTTTGAGATGAAAGCCCCTGTAACTGAGGCAGCAGGAAATATTGTGATTGAATGGACATCAACTGTGACTGTGGGAAACAAGAAAATCAAATTTCAAGCCAATAGCAAATTACAGCGCCGTAATAACAAGTTGATAATTTTAACTTTTGGGGCGATCGAGCCAAAGTTTGCCGAACTAAAAGATTACTTCTTTAAAATATCTAATAGCCAAGTTGTAAATGCTGATTTAGCTATTCCTTAGGGTGTTTTCTCATTTGAAATTTACCCCACCCTAACCCTCCCCTTGCAAAGGGGAGGGAACAAGATTTCTAGTTTTTCTCCTTTGCAAGGGGGAATTAAAACCATTTAGGATGGCTATATATGCAACTTGCGATCGCAATTATTGATGCATTCACCAATCAAACATTTCTCGGTAATCCTGCGGCAACGATATTAGTTGACCAATTTCCCGAAGATGCCCAAATGCAGCAAATTGCTGCTGAGATCAATCTTTCAGAAACAGCCTTTGTTAAACCTTTAGATAAAAATTCCTCTCAGAACCATTTCCAATTGCGATGGTTTACGCCGAAGCAGGAAGTACCTCTCTGCGGTCATGCCACCCTTGCGATCGCGCATTATTTGCGCGAATTATCGGTGATTGACACCAATTCACCAATTATTTTTTCTACCCTAAGTGGTGACTTAACCATTAGCTTTGAAGAGCAGCTAATCGTGATGGATTTTCCTGCTACTTTTTATCGAACTTGCTCAGAGCGATCGCAACAATTATTAGCAGAGATGTTTGGCGATCACCATTATGAAATTCTGGGTCAGGCTGAAGATTATTTAACAGTTTTATTAGAGTCTGAGTCCGCAGTCCAAAGTTTTCAACCACAATATGAACGCATTGCCGAACTAGATGGTTTTGGCTTTATCATCACCGCGATCGCAGATCTTGATCGCCCCTATAACTTTGTATCGCGATTTTTTGCCCCCAAAGCAGGAATACAGGAAGATCCTGTGACTGGTTCCGCCCATTGTAGTTTGACTCCCTATTGGGCAAAGCGTCTCGGCAAAAGCGATCTCAAGGCAAAACAGCTATCGGCACGAACTGGCGAACTTATAGTTAGCGATCGCGGAGCTAGGGTTTTACTGAAAGGTGAAGCAGTGACCTTCTTGCGCGGCAATATCAATTTAAAACCGATAAGATAAGTGACGGCGCGAAGCGCCGTCACTTATCTTATCGGTTTTATGTCCTAATTTGGCTGAGTCAAGCTATATAAAAGATTCTGAAAAATACCACCACTGGGAAAGGCGATCACCCTCATCGACAATGATCGAGAGCATTCCCAAGTCCAAGTCTTGCCGACAGGCTGCGATCGCTTCTTGTTGATTTGCGTGGATATTGATCGGCAAAAATGTCTTTCCTAAATAGCAAATTCCTTGCTCACTTCCCCAAGGAGTTGGGAAATTAGTCGAATGAATTTCAGATAAAGATAAAATAATCATAATTAGCTGACATAGAACGCTCTTCACATCTCCTATGTTTAACTAATTAGCTTGAGAAGTCTGTGATGACCAACTGGGCTTAGTGTGACAGTTTTAAGGACTTAAACGTGACCATAGAGCTCTATGGAAGTGATTG
Source organism: Pseudanabaena sp. BC1403 (assembly GCF_002914585.1). Classification (NCBI taxonomy): domain Bacteria; kingdom Bacillati; phylum Cyanobacteriota; class Cyanophyceae; order Pseudanabaenales; family Pseudanabaenaceae; genus Pseudanabaena; species Pseudanabaena sp. BC1403. The sequence goes on along the minus strand of NZ_PDDM01000014.1, from coordinate 84,148 downwards.
AAATCACAAACGTGCTCAAATCCCAGCCAGTCTTTTGTGGCGAGGCGGAGCCTCGCCACAAAAGACTGGCTCTTTATTCAATCGTAAATAGCTAGGCAAAATTAATTACATATCCAAACCCGTAAAATTGCGCCCCACAGAGGCGCAATTTTACGGGTTTGGATATGTAATTAATTTTGCACAAGTACTTATAACCATTACTTGCGACCACTTAAAGGTAAAAAAGCTTTGACAACAGTTAACTCATAGGGAACACTCTCAATTTCTAGCCTACCGCCATGCAGATCGAGCAATCGCTTGGCGATCGACAAACCCAACCCAGTCCCCTGCTGAATATAGAGCTTTTTCTCAAACTTCATATATGCACCAAAATTAGCAATCTGCTCTGGTTCAATCCCCTGACCATGATCAGTAATAATCAAACAATAGTCCTTATCATCACAATTGGAAACAACATCTACGACCGTTCCTTCCGCAGAAAATTTGAACGCATTATCCACAAGTTCCTTTACGATTACACTTAAGTAAGAGTCTGAGATTTGAATACTGGCATCATTAATATCAATATGTAAGTCAGAAACGCGATTATAATTTTCAGCGATTTTTTTTGCACAACTTGCAATCTCAATATCAACAAAAGTTGCCTTACTATTATGAATTTGGTTAATCCATTCTGCATTGCTCTCCGTTGACTCTAACTCAGCATATAGCAGAAATTTTTTCACCATCTCATGCATATCTCGTCCCGCTTTACGAATGCGCTTACCGATATCTGGGACTTCATGGGCTTGCATAGCATGATAATTTTTGACCAAAATATCCGCTAATCCCATGACTTCGATCGCAGGAAATAGTAGCTGATGAGGCAGCGACTTGGATATATTGCCACGCAAGTTAGCTAACTCTTGTTTGTAATAGCTATTAATTACTTCTTGTTTCTTAAACTGAGCATTGATTGCCCCTAATAGTTCATCTCTAGTAAATGGTTTAGTCAAATAATCATCAGATCCCAATTCCATACCTTGCCGAAAGTCATTTTTGTCAGACTTAGCGCTCAGAAATATAAAAGGGATTGTCGTTGTCGAAGGATTATTTCGCAGAGCCTCTATAACTCCGTAGCCATCGATCTCAGGCATCATAATATCGCAGATGATCAAGCTAGGAATATTCTGTAGCGCCATCTCTAAACCAGCACGTCCATTATCGGCACTGATCACCATGTATCCTTCGGCTTGCAGCATTCTGGTTGTATTTAGCAAGACGTTCGGATTATCTTCGATGAGGAGGATTTTTTTCATGCTAGCTAGCTGGTGTATATATGCAACATTATACTGATAGCAATCAATAGTAAATCTAAGACGTAACATATAGTCAATGGATTAGCAATAGCTTCATATCTCTAGCTAATACCAATTCACAAACTGACATTGCAATTTCGCTAAATCAAGAATCTTACTGAGTTTAATTCTAATTTCAGCAATTATATTCACATTTTATGCGATTGGTCTAATTGAAAAATCTGGGAATAATTAAGCTTGAAATACTTCGTCGGAAACTGGCAAAATCACTGTAAATTTAGAGCCGATATCTAACTTACTATCTACAGATATTGAACCATTATGAATATCGATACAATTTTTGACAATTGATAACCCCAATCCAGTACCAGGCAATATCCCTACATTTTTACCCCGATAGAATGCACTGAATAGATTTTCAAAATCTTCTTCTGGAATGCCAATACCATGATCAGTAATGACAAAAATCACCTGTTCTTGCTCCACAGTAATTTGAAAATCGACTGTTTTATTGACTGGAGAATACTTAACTGCATTTGTGAGTAGATTAGTCAAGATTTGGCGTAATAATTTGTCATCCATTTCCACGAATAATTCTGGTGGGGGATTTTGAAGATGAGGATTTTCAATGGATGTACTAGTTGAAGAAATATAGATAGATAGACTTAGAGTATATTCTTGAGCAAAAGTTATTTGTATCTGATGTACGAGTTGACTACAAAATTTTAAAAGATCGAATTTAGTAAGATTTAGTTTCACTTTATTTGTATTGCTTCGACTCAGGAATAATACATCTTCCATAAGAGCCGTCATGTGTTTTACCTCCGATTGAATTTGATGCAATTGTTTGACCTGTTCTTCCTTTGTCCATTCGTAATGTTCGAGCAGTTCTGATGCACTTTGAATCGTAGTTAATGGTGTACGAAATTCATGAGAAACGACAGATATAAAGTCTGTTTTCATTTGACTAAGCTTGCGTTCTTGGCTAAGCGATCGCGATAATACATCGGCTGATAGCTGTAACTGTTCATTTTGTTCTTGAAGCTTTTTTTGTAACGAACAGAGCCGCAAGTGTGTTTCGATTCTAGCTAATACTTCAATCAACTGAAAAGGCTTGCTAATATAATCTACTCCACCCACAGAAAATGCTTCTACTTTATCCGCTGACTCTTCTATCGAACTAATAAAAATGATTGGGATATCTTTAGTTGTTGGATTAGCCTTTAATCTAGTACATACTTCATAGCCATTAATATCAGGCATCCGAATGTCTAACAGAATTATATCAGGTAATTGTTGATTAACTTTATCTAATGCTTCTAATCCACTAGTAGCTTTTTGAACTCCATACCCTTGTCTCTTTAACATCAAGGATAGAAGTTGAATATTGTAAATAGTATCATCAACTATAAGGATAGAAGCATTTTTAGTCTGTTCATAATCTTCATGTATTTCAGTTTGTTCAGGTTGGTTTGGATTTTGACTGGTCATAGTAAGTATCTTTATTATTGTTTGTATCATAACATCGCGATTGCTATAGCAATCGTAAATGGTTTGTAGAAGAGCACCTCAAAATGGCGTTCTTCTACAAACCCAAAAAATCTACAAATGATTTAGGACTGTTATATACTCCCTTATACCAATCCACAAAAGTGTAGCAACACTTTCGTGAATTAAAAACCAAACCCAGTAAGGGTTTTAAAAACACAAAATGGCGTAGCCATTTTGTGTTTTGGTATTACCAGTGAATAATAAGTGGTAATAGAGTATATGCGCCTATCTATAATTCTGCCCTGTCTCAATGAAATTCGGCATGGTTATTTAGACCGAATTCTTACAAATCTAATTGCCCAATTAGTTCCTCAAAATTGTGAAAAAGAAATTATTGCCGTAGTTAGTGCCAGTGATGATGGGACAGATCGAGTCTTGGACGAATATGCCGCGCGATCGCCTGAGATCCAAGTTATCAGGTCGCTTGCCAAAAATCGTGCCCAGAGACTAAATGATGGTATCGCTGTTTGCACAGGCGACATAATTTTGTTACATCATCCAGCAACGCTTTTACCAGAGCGTATTGCCCTACAGCTAATTGAGCAGGCTTTAGAATCAGGAAGTAAATGGGGCGCATTTTGCCATAGCTTTGACTTTACACATTGGTTACTGCATTTTACGTCTTGGTACTCTAACCATGTTCGCTTAAAGCAAAAAGGAATCGTTTATTTTGATCACTGTCCGTTCATTGATCGCCAAGTATTAGCTGAAATTGGCAATGTCCCTGATCTCGATATTTTTGAAGATACGTTGTTAAGCAAGCGCCTATGTCAATTCTCGAAGCCAGCGCTGACTCAAGGCAAGGTTGTTACCTCCGCAAGACGATTTCACCAGAGGGGAATATATCGTCATGCTATGCTCAATCAGTTGTTAAAAATATGCTATCACTTCAACATTGACCCGAAAATGCTTAATCGTTTGTACGAACAAAAAGCTAGTATTAACGTCAAGTATGATGGGGAACAGAAGTGAAATAAAAAAGCGATTTTTGTATTGCGGCTTGCCGCACCACAAAAATTTGATTCTTTATTAAGTTGTAGAACCCTGATCGAACATAGGATTATTTAGTGAGGAGTTTTCAAGGGTGATTGGTTCCCATAGGTTCGGTAAAAGTAAATACGATTTATTAGGCAGAAAAAAGGGGTTTCCAGCTCAGAAATCTTGGGTTTCAACCTTGCATCGTGGTGGGGATATCTTATTTGCAACTTGGGTCGGCTTGATCTGTGCTGTACCACCATGCTATATGCAAACCGATTTTCAAAGACCAGCCGAAGCAGCAGAACTCAAACTTGCTCAAGCCATAGTACCAATCCCGCCGCGTGCAGTTAACCCTCTCGCCCTTGATCTCACCGATGATCTATTAGAGAGCGATCGCCAAAATCTCCTGCAAGCGATCGACCATAGTATTCAGTACATTCGCACCCCATCTGCTGCAAAGCGCTATCCGATCGCAGGAATTAGTCAAGATCTCATGGAGCGCAGTTTGGTGCGATTTCGTAGGCTCGTACAAGTGTCTCGCACAGCCAAAGATCTCCAGCAAGCTGTAAATCGTGAATTTGATCTTTATCAGTCGGTAGGGCGTGATGGCAATGGCGGCGTTCAGTTTACAGGCTATTACGAGGCATTGTACAAAGCCAGCCGTACTCGTACTGACGAGTTTAAATACCCGCTTTATAGCCTGCCAACTGACTTTGCTCAATGGACATCGCCCCACCCCACCCGAGCCATGCTTGAAGGGAGTAAGCAAATGGCAGGTTTAGAAATTGTATGGTTAAGCGATCGCTTCCAAGCTTTCTTAGTTCATGTCCAAGGCTCTGCAAGGTTTGAGTTACCCGATGGTAATTTATTAACAGTTGGTTATGCAGGCAAAACCGATCAGCCTTATCGTTCGGTTGGTGCAGAGCTAGTCAGAGATGGCAAAATGCGTCTTGAAGATGTGACTTTGCAGACACTGATTGAATATTTTCAAAAAAATCCCCAAGATTTAGTTAAGTATCTCAATCGCAACCCCAGTTTTGTCTTTTTCCGCGAAACCAATGGTAAACCTGCGACGGGTAGTCTCGGTGCGCCAGTTAGTGCAGAGCGATCGATCGCTACTGATAAAAAGATCTTTCCCTCTGGCGGCATTGCCCTAATCCGCACTGAAATTCCGTTTGAAAATCCCACCACTGGCAAGCTCGAATTGCGTCAAGTTCAACGCTTTGCGCTTGATCAAGATACTGGCGGCGCGATTCGCGGTGCGGGACGAGTGGACATTTTTATGGGAACAGGCGATCGGGCTAAACAAAGGGCTGGATTAATCAAAGGCGACGGTGAGTTGTACTATCTTGTATTAAAAAAATAACTACAGACGGAATTTTTTGTCACTTGTTATAGATGGAGTTTTTTATGCCACAAGTCAATCCTTTTACGATCAGAATGCAGGTTGCAAGGATGTTTGAGCAAGGTCAGTCAGTCTTTGCAGAACTCAAAGTTCAAGACTGGCTCAAGGAACGCAATCATAATCCTAAAGATTATGTAATTCGTTTCCATCAAAAAATGGCTCCAGTTGGTGCAGTTTCTTCTGTAATGGTAGAGATTGAACTCACTCGTAAAGATGGTCAACCCGTTGACGAATGGATTCAACAAGAAATCAATCGCCAAAACTAGAATATTCTAGAAGTCATGAACTATATTCTATAGAATTTATACCAATTCACAAAAGTGCCGACACACTTTTATGAATTGGTATTACATCAAAACCCAAAAGATGAGTGGCGGCGCGAAGCGCCGCCACTCATCTTTTGGGTTGTTCTAAGCAAACCTTATACCAATTCACAAAAGTGTTGTCACACTTTTGTGAATTAAAAAGCAAACCCTGTAAGGGTTTTAAAAACACAAAGTGGCGTAGCCACTTTGTGTTTTGGTATTACATTGCTATAAATAATTTTTTGCTGAGGATAGCCCTATAGAAATTTCTAAAATGTTTAATGAATCCTTTATCATAAGCACAGGTATCGATTAACCAAATCTGTTAGGGTGAATTGAGATCCAGTAAAAATATGTAAATAATGAGCATTAATTTTGGAAGAGAGATTTGTGGCGATCGCACTAAATCAGAAGAATATGAATGGCTAGTGACTAATGGCATTGGTGGCTATGCCTCTGGTACGATTTCAGGAATGTTGACCCGTCGCTATCATGGATTATTGGTAGGCGCACTCAAACCACCATTAGAGCGATCGCTCTTGCTCTCAAAATTAGATGAAACTGTAAGATATAGGGATCGGCATTATCCTCTTCATACTAATCGTTGGGCAGATGGAACTGTTGAACCATCAGGCTATCAAAATATTGAAAGTTTCGCATTAGAAGGAACTATACCCAAATGGAGCTTTGCCTGTGCTGATGCAATACTCCAAAAGCGGATATGGATGCAGCATGGACAAAATACTACCTATATTCAGTATGCTCTAGAGCGTGGTAGTTCTCCTATAACACTCTCAATTAAAGCATTAGTTAACTATCGTGATTACCACGGCAGTACCATTGGCGGCAATTGGCAAATGCAAGTGGATCGCATTGAGAAAGGAGTTTGTATTAGGGCTTTCCCGACCGCAACTCCATTCTATTTACTATGCGATCGCGGTAATTTCACGCTTGCTCATGATTGGTATAAGGGATTCGAGCTAGCGATAGAAAGAGAACGCGGATTAAGCGATCGCGAAGATCATCTTCATGTTGTTACTTTTGAAGTAAAACTGGAAGTGGGCGAGGCTTTAACTATTATTGCGAGCACGACTGCTAGTGCTTCCTTAGATGGTAAATTCGCTTTACAAATAGAGCGCGATCGCGATGCGAAATTGTTAGATACTTGGTACTCTTTCTATTCCTTAAATTATTCCTCCAAAATTTCAACTCAGTCTGCACCAGATTGGATCGAGCATTTAGTGCTAGCAGCCGATCAATTTATTGTGGATCGTCCAGAGCTAGATAATGGCAAAACGATTATTGCTGGATATCACTGGTTCTCTGACTGGGGAAGAGATACGATGATTAGTTTGTCAGGATTGACGTTAGCAACGGGTCGTCCTGAAATTGCGCGTTCCATTTTACTCACCTTTGCCCAATATCTAGATCGTGGAATGCTGCCGAATCGTTTCCCCGATGTCGGAGAAATGCCAGAATACAACACTGTTGATGCCACGCTTTGGTACTTTGAGGCAATCCGTGCCTATCACGCGGCAACTGGCAACGAGCAATTATTACATCAACTCTTTCCTGCTCTCGAAGAAGTTATCGATTGGCATTGCCAAGGTACTCGCTACAACATCCATCTCGATAGTGATGGCTTGCTCTATGCAGGTGAATCGGGAGTACAACTAACTTGGATGGATGCCAAGATTGGTGACTGGGTAGTCACGCCTCGCATTGGTAAGCCCATAGAAATTAATGCGCTTTGGTATTGCGCCCTTGCGACGATGTCTGCGATCGCGCAAAAGATTGGCAAACCCCATGATCGTTATGAGAAACTCGCAGATCAAGCCAGAATCGGATTTCAGAAGTTTTGGAATCCATTAACTGGTTATTGCTATGATGTTCTAAATTCAGACGGCAAAGCGTTTAACGATGATACTCTGCGTCCCAATCAAATCTTTGCTGTATCTCTGCCCATTTCGCCACTATTAACTGAAGTTCAACAAAAAAGTATTGTGGATACATGTGGGCGATCGCTACTTACTTCCTACGGATTGCGATCGCTATCCCCTGAACATCCTGACTATTGCGGACATTATGCTGGTAATTCCTATCAAAGGGACAGTGTTTATCATCAAGGAACAGTATGGGGCTGGTTGCTGGGCGCATTTGTGCGGAGTCATCTGCGGGTCTATCAAAATCCCGAACAGGCTCATGCAATACTCCAGCCAATGTCTCATCATCTGCAAGCTGGAGGTTTAGGTAGTTTGAGTGAGATCTTTGATGGTGATGCCCCGATGCGATCGCGAGGTTGTATTGCTCAAGCTTGGACTGTTGCCGAGGTTCTACAAACTTGGATATTCATCGAGAACCTCAAAAGATGAGAAGCGGCGCTTCTCATCTTTTGAGATAAAATGCAAAGCGCCTGCTACGCAGGCGCTTTGCATTACTGGGCTTTAAAATACAAAATGGCTACGCCATTTTGTATTTGGTATTACAGAGTTTTATCGATCACTAAAAGCGTATGTAACAAAACATTTGCACCCTGAGCGCATTGCTCTGGTGAAGTATATTCATCCTGCGAATGACTAATACCATCGAGACTGGGAACAAAAATCATGCCCATATTCGTAAAACGTCCAATCTCTTGAGCGTCATGTCCTGCGCGGCTAGGTAAGTAATCGTAACTAAGTTTGAGTTCTTGACAGACGTTAGTGATCGCCTCCATTAATTCGGAATTAGCTGGAGTTGGCAGCACATGCAGCTTCTGCTCAATGGTAAATTCTGTACCTGTATTTTGCGCGATCGCCTCACATTCTTTCTCAATCTGCGCGATTAAATATTGCAGATTCTCTTCAGAGAGGTCGCGCAAATCAATGCTCATATCTACACGGGCTGGCACAACATTAGTTGCGTTAGGCGAAACAGTCATATGTCCTACAGTAGCAACTTGTTCACCCTTCGTTTCTACACCAAGGCGATTGATTGCTAATACCAGTTGAGAAGCCGCAACGAGAGCATCTTTTCGCATATGCATTGGCGTTGTGCCTGCATGGTTGGGACGACCAATAATTGTCACCATAAAGCGATATTGACCGACGATACCTGTAACTACGCCGATTTGTTTATCTAATGCTTCAAGTACGCCGCCCTGCTCAACATGGAGTTCGATAAACGCCGCAATTTCATGGCGATCGCGTTTAGCAGTATGGAGCTTATCCCAATCACCACCAACATTTTTTAAACAATCTTGAATTGATGTGCCATCTTTACGACGATAACGTTCAGGATCAGTTGGAGCATTGCCTGCGATCGCTTTACAGCCAATCACACTATTTTCTTCATCAGAAAAAACTATTACTTCAAAGGGATGACGCAGCCGTATCTGGCTTTCTTGAAATACCTTCGCCACTTCGATTCCCGCCAAAACGCCGAGACAACCATCGAACCTGCCTCCCACTGGGACGGTGTCAATGTGCGATCCTGTCGCCAAAGCTGCTGTTCCTGATTCTGTTCCTGCATAAGTACCGATGATATTGCCAACCGCGTCACTGCGTACAGACATTCCTGCTTCTAGCATCCAAGTTTTGATCAATTTACGAGCCAGTATGTCCTCTTCAGAAAAAGCAAGTCTGCACACTCCACCGTTGGGCAGCTTGCCAATTGTGGCAAGTTCAGCAAGACTGCGATCAAGGCGATCGCAATTGATCGCTAATTTGGGAACTATCGCTATCATGGCTCAGATTATTCCTTAAAGATATGTTAAGCAGGAAGCTATGAATACAATATACTGTATACACATATTTGTAATTAATATGGTACTTTTATTCGATTTTCAGGCGAAGTTGCTTCATGAATTTATCTAAAAATCAAGAAACAATAGGATTAAGATTCTTGTCTGTATTGAAGAATGATTATTTCGATGATTAAGTAAGCTGACGCAATTAAATATAAAATCTTAAAACTTATGCTTGCCTAATGGGCATCACAAGTTTTTGATCTGGGGTTTAATTACGATATCGGTACTTACAAACTTTACGAAAAGCCAAAAAATTCTCATGATTTCTGCTGATCCTTTTATAGTCAAAATCGCAGAGAATTATTCACACAGATTTTAGGAGATTTCTGATTGTTGCTCTCATCACCTCGTCCCATCCAACGTTCACAATCTTTGCGTGAGCAAACCTATCAGGTTTTGCGCTCAGCTATTTTGTCAGGGGAATTTTTAGCTGGCTCACGTTTAGTAGAGACCCAAATTGCCGAGAAATTACAAGTTAGCCGTACACCAATACGTGAGGCACTACAGCAGTTACAGCAAGAGCAGCTTGTTATAACCGATGAAAATGGCAATCTTCGGGTGGTCAGTTTCTCGACTGCTGATGCTAAACATCTCTATCGTTGTCGTTTGGTACTAGAGCAAGAATCAGTCTTAGAAGCCTGTAAAAATGCCACTGCTGAGCAGTTAGCAAAAATTGAGTTGGCGATTCAGCAAGCAGAAAAAGCGATCGCCCAGCAGCCAAATCAGCTGACAAGCTACCAGTTACTACATATCGATTACCAATTTCATCGAGCGATCGCGGAATGTTCGGGCAATCCTTGGCTAGCTTTGCTCCTCGATCAGCTATTCGACAAAATGGCATTATTGCGGATGCAGACAGTGCAACAAAATCTCAAGGTTTTAGAGATCCGCTCGGAGCATCGTCAAATTTATGAAGCGATCGTAAAACGAGATTACGAAGCGGCTTTCACGGCTCTTAGTAATCATTTAATGTCCAGCCAAGCCAGAGTTATCCGCGAAATCGAACAACTGCAAAGCCAACAGATTCAATAAGATCTGCTGTGCAAAACATCGCAGATCTTATTGCGGATTACAATATTTTTCATAGTCAGCCAAGCCTAATAGCTATGCCCCAAACCTTTTGTAATTTGGTCGAGGGCGAATATCAAATTATTAAGTTTCGTGATGATGAACGCATTATTTCTCAAGCTTTCCCCGAATTAAAGCTTACTGCAAATCAGATTTTTCAAGCTGGAGTTGAGATCTAAAAAGCCAAGAATTAACATTATGAAACCAATTTTGGTGTTTTATAATGTTAATCCCTGCGAAAAAGCTAAAACTTGAATAATCTCTAATGATGTTGCTAACCTTAACATCTGGCACGTTATACCAATTCACAAAAGTGTGACAACACTTCTATGAATTAAAAGCCAAACCCTGTAAGGGTTTTAAAAACACAAAATAGCTTTGCCACTTTGTGTTTTGGTATTAAGGCTAGCTATAGAGTTTAAAGATTAGCCAAGCTCAAAGTTCCGCCACCAAATGCTGTGTTGCCACTGATCGTGCTCTTATTAAGGAGCAGGAAAGCCTCATAATTCGTGCCGCTTCCCGAATTGGAATCGAAGGCGATTAGAGTCGCATTTGGGGTTGCCATGCCAAATGAGAAGCTTCCTGACAAGGCATCATAAACACCAGTAAAGGCTGCAATTGAGTTGTTTCCTAGAGAAGACTGAATAGAGCCTCTTAACTGGTTGTTTCCATTTCCGATTCCTGTATAGCCAGAACCTGTGAAATTAATCTGTTCGATACCAGTCAGAACGTCAATATTGGCAGTTCTAATATTGATGCTTCCCGTTGTTGATGTAATCTGACCTGTCAGAGCGATCGCGTTGCTTGCAACTGCGTATTGAGCCTTATCAATTCCGTTACCACCAACCAAGAGGTCGCTACCACTTGCCCCCCCAGTTAGAATGTCATTACCAGAAGTACCAACTATCACCCGCTGACTACTGGCAGAACTCAAGTTGCCTGCCACATCCTCAGCATAGAGATAGTAACTTGTACCACCGACAGAACCAGTCAGTCCCGAGGTTGCGATCGCATAGTTGCCACTAGCGAGAGCTGTAGCCGCAGCCCCTGCAAAGCTCGACGGTGAACTGGCACTCGTAGAAAACTTGATGGTTGCATTTGCCTCTGTCGTTCCGTTAACGCTTGTCGATGTGTATCCACCCAAGACTGGGGCTGCTGGCGCTGTGGTATCGCGAGTAACTGCAAGAGAGGTAGAACCTGTGACACTATTGCCAGCAATATCGCGGTGAACAGCAGAAAGTGTATTTAAGCCGTTACTGAGGGTGGTGGTCAGCGTCACATTGACTGTGCCAGCGTTAGCCAGAGTAGTATCAAGCGTTGTAGAGCCAAGGACAAGAGCGCCCTTGCGGATCTCAACGATATCCCCTGCTTGTGCTTTTGTAGGATCGAAGGTGACAGCGAATGTGGGTAATGTTTTGTTCGTGATGTTATCTGTATTACTGACACCAGAATCACTCGTTGCTAGCAGGTCAAGGGTAATCGTACTGGCAGCTGAAATTTGTTGATCGAGGGTAATGGCTTTACTGGCGATCGCACCAGCATTGCCAGCATTGTCAACCACCCGAGTCTGAATCGTCCAATTGCTTGACTGAGTATTATTATCGACGAACGTCCAATTCGTGCCACTGACGAGGGCATTGGTAGACCAAGTTATGCCTCCATCAACAGAGACCTGAAGGCTTTCGCTCCCGCTGACAAGTGCTGTCGATAGGGTGCCGCTGTAAGTGCGACCTGCGGTGCCGTCATTTGTAATGAAGTCTATTGAGGAAGTCCCCGTGTCCTTTGTCATGCTGGCGATCGCGGCGGTTTTGGACGGTGCGGCAGTATCTAGGGTGAAGATGAATGGGGCGGAATTATTGGAGACGTTGCCTGCGAGATCGGTCTGCTGCACCAACACGCTCTTCGTTCCATCACCAGTGAGTGTAAAACTATTACCAACGCCAGATGTCCAACTTGTACCGTTATTGACGCTGTATTTCCAACTCGCACCACTCTCCAAGTCACTGACGGTCAGAATTCCTGCGTTAGTGAGCATGTCGCTGCTAGAGATACCTGAGTCTGAGTCAACCGCCAGCGCCAGAGTTGGTACAGAAATCAAAGTATCACCACTAAAGGCGATGGAGTTACTTGCAAGGTTGTTGTTCCCAACAGCATCAGTGAAAGTGTTGGATGCGATCTCGATCGCACCGCTCAAGCTATTTGTAGCAATTGGGTTGAAAGTAGCAGTGTATACTTTTGCGTTGTTTGGATCGACTGCGAGATTTGTAAGCGTTCCACCACTGGTTGTGATGTCAGAACTGGTGAAGTCAGTTGGCACCTCGGAGAATGTGAACGTTGCGATCGCAAATTCACCCGCTTTGAAGTTGGCTTTATTGCTGGTGATGGTGACGGTTGGAGGAATGTTATCGATTACTGAGTAGGTAAGAGTTTGCCCCGTCAACGTGCTGCCATTGTTATCGGTAACGTCGTAGGTCAGCGTCACGGCTCCGATGAAGTTAGCCGTCGGGGCGATCGTGTAGCTTTCATCATTATTGAGCGTGACGATGCCGTTGCTAGCAGTAAGATTCGCAATGCTGAGGACTTGACCATTTGTCGCAATGTCTGGGTCGGAGAACCCTTGCAGCAGTTGCAAGACACTAACGGTGTAGGCGGCATCCTGAGTACCGTTTAGTAGCGAAGCTGTGGCATAGCCAGTTGGAGCATCGTTTACAACTTCTAAACTGAAGGATTTAGATGCGATTACAGAGCCTCCATTACCATCAATTACGCTGTAAGAAAGGTTGACCGTACCGTTGTAATTGACATTGGGCGTGAAGCTATATGTACCATTGAGGTTGTCAATCAAGGAACCATTGTTAGCGGTCAAGTTGGAAACTGAGAGAGTATCTCCCTCTATATCGGTGAATCCTTGTAATAGGTCGGAGGCATTAATGGTATAGGTGGTGTCTTCTGCGCCGTTTGCCAACGAAACTGTAGCAGAGCCAGTAGGCGCATCGTTGACAGCGTTGATGTTGATGGTAAATACCTGGGTTGCACTCAGACTCCCATCGCTGACTGTGAAAGAGAAGTTGTCGTCAGCATTGTTACTCAGAGCGTTAATTGCTGTGGTGTTAGGTGTGTAGCTGTAGGCTCCAGTAGATGTATTTAAGCTCAGAGTTCCGTAGCTGCTTACTAGGGTTGATATAGAGCCACTGACAGTGCCCCCAGCGATGCTGTAGGTAAGTGTGTTACCAACATCGGGGTCAGAACCAACCAACGCACCAGTAATCGGGGTAAAAGAGTCATAGTCAGCGGTATCAGTGTAACTTCCGAATGTTAACGCCTGTAGGGTCGGTGCATTGTTATTAAGAATCGTCAAGCTAGCACTAGCGGGGATAAAATTATTCAGCAGAACTGAAACATTGGAGCTGAAAAGGTTCGCCACTGCCAAGTCAGATTTGCCATCGCTATTGAAGTCTCCTACAGTTATCGATCTGGGTAGATCTCCTACGGCAAAGTTCGTAGGGGAGCTGAAGTTGCCAGTGCCTGTACCTAATAATACGGAGATACTGTTGCTACCAGAGTTTGCCACTGCCAAGTCAGATTTGCCGTCACCGTTGAAATCTCCTACAGTAACGGAAGTAGGATTGTACCCCACAACAAAATTGGTGGCAGCACCGAAGCTGCCAGTGCCAGTACCCAAGAGCACGGAGACGCTACCACTTCCGCCAGCATTCGCCACCGCTAAGTCAGATTTGCCATCGCTATTGAAGTCTCCTACGGTCATAGATACGGGAGAAGCTCCCACGGCAAAATTGGTGGGAGAACTGAAGCTGCCAGTACCTGTGCCCAGAAGTATAGAGACGCTGTTACCAATATAGTTCGCCACTGCCAAGTCAGCTTTGCCGTCGCCGTTGAAGTCTCCTATACTCACGAATCTGGTAGAAGTCCCTACCGCAAAGTTCGTGGCAGCGCCGAAACTGCCAGTGCCAGTACCCAAGAGCACGGAAACACTGCCACTGCCACCAGCATTCGCCACCGCTAAGTCAGATTTGCCGTCGCTGTTGAAGTCTCCTATGCTCACGGAATAGGGGCTAGACCCAACGGCAAAGTTAGTAGAGGAGCTGAAGTTGCCAGTGCCTGTGCCCAATAGTACGGAGACACTGCTACCAGAGGTTGTCACTACCAAGTCAGATTTGCCATCGCCGTTGAAGTCTCCCACGCTCACGGATTGGGCAGTCTGCCCAACAGAAAAGTTAGTAGGCGAGCTGAAGTTGCCAGTGCCTGTGCCCAATAGCACAGAGATGCTATTGCTACCAGAGGTTGCCACTACCAAGTCAGATTTGCCATCGCCGTTGAAGTCTCCTATGCTTATGGACGATGGACCAATCCCAGCGCCAAAATTGGCACTGGGGGAAAAATCAGCGTTGGTCAAACCCGAACTAGAACTAAGGTTGAGGGTGATGGTTTCAAGTGGATCGTTGACAGCATCTGCAACAGCCACAACATTGAGTGTGGCGCTGGTGGCTCCTGCGGCGATGGTGAAAGTGTTGGCAGTTAATGCTGCAATTCCAGTTCCTGCGGTGAAGGTGTAGTCGGTGGTGGCAGTGGCGGTGCTGCCTGTGGTAGTGAAATTGACCACTAATCCGCCGACTGGAGCAGGGTAGTCGAGATTAATTATAAAGGTGCCGTTGTTGCCGTTTTCTACAGGGAGTAGACCAGCCGTAAGCGTGATGTCTGGGACAGGCGTGATGTTGATGGTACTGGTAGTAGAGGAATTGAATTCGCCATCACTGACACTCACTGAAAGCGTGCGGGTCGTGTTGTTATTGAGCGCCGTGGTGTAGGTGACTTTGCCTGCTATGAAGTAGTCATTCAGTTGACTTGGACTGCCACTGAAAGTGCGAGCGGTGGCAGTCCCACCAACAGTAACGCCACCACTACTACTAATGCCCGATATCGTGCCATCCGCGATCGCAAGAGTAACAGTCAGGTTACTATCAACATCGAAGAAGGTGGAGCCACTAAAGATGAGGCTGGAAGCCTTATCTTCCATAACAGTAAAAGAAGATGGAACTGAGATTGTCGGTCTGTCGTTTACGCCATTGATGTTGATGGTAAAGAGCTGGGATGCGCTCAGGCTAGCATCATTGACGGTAAAATAGAAGTTGTCGGCAGCATTGGCACTCAGGGCATTAATTGCGATCGCATTGGGGGTATAGGTGTAGGCTCCAGTAAATGTATTTAGACTGAGGGTTCCGTAGTTGCCTGCTAGGGTTGATGTAATACCATTACTCACACTGCCCCCAGCGATGCCGTATGTGAGTGTGGCATTAAGATCGGGGTCAGAACCGAAGAGCGTACCAGTAATTGGTGCAAAGTAGTCTGAGTTAGCGGTGTCGGCGTAGCTCCCGAATGGTAAAGCCTGTAGGGTCGGCGCACGATTGCTATCAAGAATTGTCAGAGTAGCAGTAGCTGTCGGGATAGTATTATTGAGCAAAATAGAGACGTTGTTGTCGCTAGCATTCGCCACTGCCAAGTCAGATTTGCCATCGCCATTAAAGTCTCCTACAGTCACGGGGGCAAAAGAAGTCCCAATAGTTAAGTTAGCAGTGGAGATGAGGTTGCCTGTGCCAGTGCCAAGCAGCACGGAGGTGCTGTTGCTACTGGGATTTGTCACCACTAAGTCAGATTTACCGTCGCCATCGAAATCGCCGACGATCGCAGAAGCGGGACTAAATCCTAGGAAAAAGTTCATGGGTAACCCAAAACTGCCAGTGCCAGTGCCCAGTAGCACGGACACGCTGCTGCTAATGCCAGCATTTGCCACTACTGCCAAGTCAGATTTGCCGTCGCCGTTGTAGTCGCCTACGGTCATGGAAGACGGACTAAATCCTACGAAAAAGTTTGTGGGTACGCCGAAACTGCCTGTGCCAGTGCCCAATAATACGGACACGCTGTTGTTGCCACCAGCGTTTGCCATCACTAAGTCAGATTTACCATCACCGTCGAAGTCTCCTACGGTCATGGAAGAGGGACTAAATCCTTGAAGAAAGCTTGTGGAGGAGCTGAAGCTACCAGTGCCTGTACTCAATAGCACGGACACACCACTATTAACTCCTGGGGTCGCCACTACTAAATCCGATTTGCCGTCACTATTAAAGTCTCCTACACTGACTGAATTGGGACTCGGACCAGATCCCACAGAAAAATTTGTGGGGGAGCTTAAGCTGCCAGTGTTTGTACTGAATAGTACTGAGAAGTTATTGCTGAAAGTGTTCCATACTACCAAGTCGGATTTGCCGTCGCCATTGAAATCTCCAACGATCGCTGAATTGGGAGTAACCCCTACAGCAAAATTTGTGGGTGAGCTGAAACTACCAGTGCCAGTACCCAGCAGTAAGGAGATGCTGTTGTTGCCAACATTCGTCACCACTAAGTCAGATTTACCATCGCCGTTGAAGTCCCCAACGTACGCGGACGTTGGAAAACCTCCCGCACCAAAATTAGTACTGGGAGAAAATGTCACGCTGTTGCTGCTACTGAGGGTATAGCCCGATCCAGCAGTGAGGTTGAGGATGACGGTTTCGCTGGGATCGACAACATTATCCGCAGCAGCTACAACATTAAGTGTGGCGCTGGTGGCTCCCGCAGCGATCGTGAAAGTATTATTAGTTAAGGCAGCAATTCCAGTTCCTGCGGTGAAGATATAGTCGGAGTTTGCCGTGGCAGTGCTACCCGTGGTGGTGAAATTGACCACTAGCCCGCCGACTGGGGCAGGAGAGTCAAGATTGATCGTAAAGATGCCGTTTCTGCTGCCTTCTATGGGTTTAATACCCGCTGTCAACGATAGTTGAGGTGTGATACTAGATCCAGAACTAAATCCAGAGGTTTCAACAATGTTATTCCCATTAACAATATAAAGACTAGTTCCAACTCCCGACGAAGAAGGGCCAAAAGCCAAGTCACCCATACTGTCAGCAACCAGTCCAGTTTGAAATGGAATGGATGAACCATCGGCAGTAGAGATGCGAAGAATGTCAGAACCAACTCTGGCATATAAATAATTTCCAGTTGGATCGATCGCAAAATTCCCTAATCCAGTTGATGCAGTTGAAAGAAGCTGATATGTGCCAGTTTGAGGATCTGCTCGATAAAAGCTATTGCCATTCGCGGCAAAATAAAACTTGTTTTGGGTTGCGTCATATTCAAATCCATAGGCGGAAGGTGGTAGACCAGATATTTTGGGTGTTGATAGCCCTGTTGTTAAATCAAACTCCCAAAGTTGATTACTCGATCCCTCCCCATCGGTAACATATATCTTGTTATTCTTAATATCCAATCCAGATTCAACACCAAAATTTGGAAAGGATGTGAGAATCTGTGAAGCCCCCGTAATAACATTTATCTGAACCAGCCCACCATCTGACAAAGAAGAGTAAACAAATCCGTTCGCAAACTGAATATCAGTTGCCACATATGGGTAGATACCAACACCAGGAGTGAAGTCATTCGTAACTGTTGAGAGTACTTTACTTGAATCGATTTTTCGTAGGATTCCGTTTGTAGAAGTACCGTCCGCAATAAAAATATTTCTTGTTAACGGATCGATGGTTAGTCCAGTCGAAGTTGGCAAACCAGAAAAGTAGACCGACTCTGTAAAGCCATTGATTGAAATGGGCAGGATTTGTGGGAAAGTGTTTAAAATATGGGAATCAAATACGAATGGCGAATTGATGTCTCCAACTGTTACAGTTAAATCCCAACTTCCACCTAATTTATTCGAGCCGATAACATTAGAGGCCGCAGCGATTTTAGCTCCCGTCAATTCACCCAACTTGCCAACAAAGCTCAAACCCCGATCGCCTTTAGCAATTTCGCAACTATAAAGCGCAATTTCTTCCACGCCCCATTTCTGTAACAGATGAGATCTTTGCTCGATCTGTTCGATATTCAGT
This sequence comes from Pseudanabaena sp. BC1403, assembly GCF_002914585.1. NCBI lineage: Bacteria > Bacillati > Cyanobacteriota > Cyanophyceae > Pseudanabaenales > Pseudanabaenaceae > Pseudanabaena > Pseudanabaena sp. BC1403. Next base: position 65,819 of record NZ_PDDM01000014.1, on the reverse strand, counting down.
GGATTAGCACCGATGTGAACCACCCCAGATTCGCCATGAGCAACAATTACTAGCTGCCTCGTTCCCGTCTCTGCCAACAACTGCGTGATGATATTAAGAGAGTCCTCTTGCGCTGTAATGGTATAGGCAATGGTATCAGACAGTAATGCTTTGTAAAGAATGTCCAGATCTTCAACGCGACTGTCAAAAACAATGAGAGTCCTGACTTTACAAGATCTAGTCGGCGACGCTGGGCTGGTAGAGTAACTGGCTGATGACACTTTGGGAGACGATAGGGTAATAGGCATATTGTTTTTAGATTGATTGAGAAATAAATACTTAAGACAGATGTTGATATAACGAAGGAATGGTGAAAAGCAAAGACTATGAATTTCTATAGAAATTATCGTGATCGCTTATCTACTTGACTAGGTTTCCATCCACTCAACTAATGACTACGCCCTTCTCACTAAAGAAGATATATAAAACCAAGCAATAGCGTTGCGGGGCAAAGCCCCGCAACGCTATTGCTTGACCGAGAAAAGAGTAAAACTAGATTTAGCTTTAATCCTTTACAAACAACGAAATTATATTGAAATAATTAGGAAATAACAAGAAGTAAAGTTATAGTAAAGTTAGTTTTTTATCTATGCTAGACTTGTTGGGCAATAAGCTCGAAAACCCTCAAAAGCCAATCTGAGCAAGGATTTTAACGGCTTTATGTCAAAAGAATTGAAGCCGAGGATGGGTAAAAATTTCAGCTGCTTTACTTGTTATCCACCAACAGGTCTATTAAATCTGTATTCGCAATTCTTAATTTAGTTCGATCTAAACACTGCATCCCAGCTATAAGTATCTCTACAGAATAAATTACCTAAACCCAAAAGTTTGTGCCTCTGTGGGGCACAAACTTTTGGGTTTAGATTTGTAATTAATTATGTTCATCTGCTTAAGTCAATAATTAATCGCCCCCTAGCCCCCAATTCTGGAGGAGTAAGAAATAAGAAAACAGTAGTCTTTCGGAGCAGTTCATAATACCAAAACACAAAATGGCGTTGCCATTTTGTATTTTGGTATTATGACTTGAAGTCGTCACTACTAGAATCTTTTAAACTTAACTTTGGTAAGCTTGTTATACTGTTCGTCACAAATCAATGGATGGGGCAATGGACGAGTTAAGCGATGTGCTAGCGTTGGCAACCGATGAAGAGTTATCCCAAATTGCGGATATCCTTTTTCGGCGCAAGTTCAATCCCCTAGATTATTTTGCTACTCCGCCCGTTAAAGAATTACAAAGCTGGGATCGCGATGAGCTGATTGAGGCGATCGCAAAACGTTTCAAATTTCTAGCCGCCGATGGAATCACGGTTTTACGACGCAAAACTAGTAATGTCAGCTATCGAGAAGTTCTAGAGCGTGTATGCCAGCATCTAAATATCAAATATTCTAAAAATCAAACCATCGAAGATATCGAATCAGAATTATTTCTGAATCTAATTAGTAATTCATGGAAAAAGCTCTCACCTCAAGAGCGTTCTAGTATTGATGATTCGATGCAAGCAGCGCTCACTGAGTCAGATTTACAAAAGTCTTTGCCTCTTGATGCCCAGCGCAATCCTATGAGCTTATTGGTTAAAGGTGGCAGTGCGATCGCAGTTAGTACAGTGATTCGTTCAGCCGTACTAACTGCGATCGCCCGACAAATGGCATGGCATTTTGCATCTTATCAAGTTGGTTATGAGGTGCTCAAAGCAGGTGGGACAGCGATCGCAACTCGTTTAAATGCTTATGTGTCTACCTATCTTGCGAAACGGGGAATGGCTGTGGCGGCTACTCAATATACGGCAGCGCGGACTGTGTTTTCGGTGATTACACCTGCGCTCTGGGGCTTGTTTTTTGCTGATCTAGGTTGGAGAGCGATCGCCACTAATTACGGGCGAATCATTCCTGCTATTTTCATTGTTGCTCAAATAAGATTACTGAGAATGTCTTGAGTATCAAAAGAGAGTTGCGGCACAAAGCGCCGCAATTCTCTTTTAATACTTGTAAACCAAAAGAAACTCACGTAGTGAGTTTCTTTTGGTTTGGACTACAATAAAGAATATGTTACGGATTGTTAAGATAAATCCTGTATGAAACTTTCTTCTCCTCTTTCTTCTCCTCCAAGTGCAGCCAGTACTGCAAATCCACCTCTCAATAGGGGAATCATCTCAGCATGGAATTGCATCGAAGAGCCGATGTGGCAAGGCAGCGAAGCCGACATTCGGAAAGGTTTGCCATTTAACCTGCTATCTCCAACTTGGCAAATGTTCTTGATGGGCGATGGCGCACCAACTCGACATTTACAGCTATTGACTCAATCGGAAATCTCCGTAGATGTGGTTGCCATGACTTCAATAGGGGAGAGTGATGACAATGCTCCATCGGATATTACCGCGATCGCAGCACCTCGAATTCGCCGTCAGATCTTTTTGCGATCGCAGCAAACTGGAGAGATATTTTCCCATGCAACCTCTTGGTGGTCTGAGGCAACGATGCAAAAATACCTCAAAGATCCATCTCTGCCAATTTGGGTCAGCCTTAACCAAAAGTACACAGAGCTTTACCGTGATCTCAAAGGTATTTATAAAGGACATTGTCCCAACTTAGCTGAAGCTTTTGGCTATCCTGAGATTGATACTTATTGGGGTAGGCATTACTTGTTGTGGCATGGGGGCGAGCCAATCACGATGATTTATGAGATCTATTCACCCGCGATCGGCAAATATCTTGGTTCCAGCAGCCTTTAAAAATAAGCCACGCAAAGCGTGGCTTATTTTTAGGAGCTTTGCGCTGTTATAATCGCTTTCTATAGCTAGTCGGTGACTGCATTGATTGCCATTTATCCAGGTAGTTTTGATCCTATTACCCTTGGACATATCGATATTATTAAGCGCGGTAGTCATCTATTCGATCGCGTTATCGTCGCTGTTTTAAGAAACCCAAATAAAAATCCTCTATTTACGATGGAGGAAAGAATGCTCCAAATTAGTCAAGCAACGCAACACTTAGATAATGTCGATGTTGACACCTTTACAGGGCTAACTGTCACCTATGCCCATCTCAAGCAAGCAAAGGTTTTAATTCGAGGATTAAGAGCAGTTTCAGATTTTGAATTGGAATTACAGATGGCACATACCAATAAAACCTTGGCTAATGATATCGAGACGGTTTTTCTATCTACTTCCAATGAATATAGCTTCTTGAGCAGTAGCGTGGTTCGTGAAATTGCTCGTTTTGGTGGTGAAATTGGGCATTTAGTAACTCCCGAAGTAGTGACCGCCCTAAGACAAAAATTCCAACACCACTAATTGCTCTCAGTAATACCAAAACACAAAGTGGCGTAGCCACTTTATGTTTTTAAAACCCTTACAGGGGTTGCATTTTAATTCACAGAAGTGTTGTCACACTTCTGTGAATTGGTATAAGTTGTTGGAATTAAATTTAGGATGGGTTGGCGATCGCGTAACCCATAGTTGATGTCTAATTGATGCGTTACGTTGCACTAAAGAATCCTACATTTAATTAAGCATTTCTACTTATTAAGAGTTTTTTGCTTAAGAAAAAGGAATTAACAGGACTTCTGACTGACATCTTTTTGGACTTTAAGCTGCTATAAAATAGATTAAGGAGCTAACTCGCGTTTGTTTGCGTCAATAGTATTATGCAAACTTAATCAACGATGAAGAGCGAAATTATGAAAATTCCAGTTTTAAGCAAAAGTACTTGGTTTGGGCTAGTAGCGGCGGCGGTTGTCGGCGGCTCTGGTGCGGCAGTGCTTGTGCATGGCACTTTTAATAATCAGCCTAATCCCCAATCATCAGCACCAGCAAGTATCAACCAAGTAACCCAATCTCCACCACCTGCAACCAGAGCCGTGGATGGTCAGTTGGCTGTTTATTGGATCGAGTCTAGTAAAAATAAACTGATCGCTGTGCCGATCGCAGTTAAAGCCAAAAGTAATGATGAGGCGATCGGCTCAGTGATCAAAATGTTGATTTCCGAAAAGCCTCCTGAATCGGAGCTTTATAGCGCCATTCCTGAAAACACCAAAGTCTTGAGCGCGACAACAAAAAACAAGGAAATTCGGATTGATTTATCTAAGGATTTCACCCAAGGTGGTGGCTCTGCTTCAATGCAGGGAAGGATTATTCAGGTTTTATACACAGCTACGACTTTAGAACCCGATGCAAAAGTCTTTTTGTCCGTGGAAGGTAAGCCGTTAAAATATATTGGCGGTGAGGGCTTAGAAGTCCCTCAACCAATGACCCGCAAAGATTTTGCATTAGAGTTTTAGCAATATGTGGCGCGAAGCGCCACATATTGCTACCCATGATAGTTTTTAGTTAATTTATGTCGCCAATCAACTTACCTGATATTGATAGTCTTAGCCTCATTGAGCAAGTTTCTCAAATGCTGGTAGTTCGAGCTTGTGGGATGCTTTATGATCATCAAATTCAGTATCCGCAGTGGGAATTGCCCAATGCGAAATTACAAGCTCTGATTAGTGACTATGGTGTTGGCGGTGTAATTTTGCTGGGTGGTAGTGCACCTGAGGTTGCTCTAAAAACGCAGCAAATGCAATCATGGGCAAAAGTACCTTTGTTGATTGCCGCTGATATTGAAGAAGGTGTCGGGCAACGCTTTAGTGGTGCGACATGGTTTCCGCCACCAATGTCATTGCAAGCGGTTTCCATGAAATATGCCGAGGCGATGGGTAAAATCACTGCGGAGGAAGCTTTAGCGATCGGCATCAATTGGTTACTTGCGCCGATTGTTGATGTTAACAATAATCCTGAAAATCCAGTAATTAATGTGCGAGCTTTTGGGATTACCGCTGGTGAGGTGATGGGAGCGACGAGGGGATTTATTGCGGGTGCAAAGCAATATCCTGTCCTGACTACAGCTAAGCATTTTCCTGGACATGGTGATACATCGGTAGATTCACATTTACAAACACCAACGCTACTTCACGATCGCCTAAGATTTGAGAATGTTGAGTTTCCACCTTTTATTAATGCGATCTCGGCGGGTGTGGATGCGGTTATGACTGCGCATATTTTAGTACCTGCCTTTGATCGCAAAAATATCGCTACTTTATCGCATCATATTATTACGGGGATTTTGCGAACTGAATTAGGTTTTGAGGGGATTATCACCACGGATGCACTGATCATGTCAGGCATTGCTAATTTGGGTAGCCCTGAAGCGATCGCTGTGCAAGCCATAAAAGCAGGTGTGGATATTTTATTGATGCCTGTCGATCCGATCGCTACAATTCATGCTGTATGTGAAGCGGTGGAATCCAAGGAAATACATCGAGATCAAATTCGAGCATCTGTCCAAAGAATTTGGAAGGCGAAACAAAAAGTTTGCGGTATTCCTCCAAATCTAAAAAAACTTGGTAATCCGCTGAATCTAGGAATTGCTAAGTCAATCGCTACCAAATCCATTAATGTTTATTCCACGCTCTCAAATCTTCATCCTGACAATGTTAAAGAGCATTTAGAAGCAAATTATTTGAATTTGATTATTGTTGACGATCCACTGACCTGCGAAGAGTTTCTCAATGCGCGATCGCCTGCGGTGTTATTACCAAAAAATAATGGCTATCAGCGCATTGTGGCAGATGGATTAACATTAGACAATCTAAAATACGACCAATTTCCGAAAATATTTATCCAAATCTTTAGTCGCGGTAATCCATTTCGTGGCAATACCAACCTGTATGAAAAGATTAAAAATTTAGTTACCGACTTGACATTGGAGCATAAACTGCAAGCAATAGTTCTCTATGGAAGTCCTTATACTTTAGATCAGTTATTACCTTTATTACCAATTCAAATGCCTTGGGGCTTTGCCTATAGCCAACAACCAGAGGCTCAGGAGGCAGTTTTACAAAAGCTAGGATTTGGCCAAATCTAAATATGAGAATTTTATTTGGGTTATTTAGGTTTATTTTGATTGCTTTCATCACATCATCAACCTTGTTAGCTTGCAATTCTCTTTTTATTGATAAATCGCCATCGCCAAGTAATCAATTAGAGAGTAACCCACTCCCGTCACTTCCCCCCATAGCGCCGAAAGACATAGAGCCAGAGAGGATTCCCGACGCTCCATATTTACAAACGCCCCCAGAAGTAGTACTGAAAATGCTGGAGATGGCAAAGGTAAATAAGAATGACGTTGTTTATGATCTAGGTAGTGGCGATGGCAGAATCGTGATTGCTGCTGCCCAAAAGTTTGGCGCAAGAGCCATCGGTATCGAGATTGATCCTGAATTAATTAGAGAATCTGATCGAGAATCAAAATTGGCGATCGCCAAAACACCAAAAATTCGCGATCGCATTCAATTTATTAAACAAGATTTTTTTAAAACAGATTTGCGTGATGCAACCGTAATTACGCTATACCTTCTACCACAAGCAAACCTTCGTGTACGTTCCGAAATTTTACCTAAATTAAAGAAGGGAACAAGAATTATTTCCAATGAATATGATTTAGGAGATTTACCTCCTAATCAAACTGAAACAATTAAAGTTGGCAATCGTGAATATAGAATTTATCTTTGGATTTTAGATTAATAGATTATCCTGAACATTTGATGAGCATTACTTTACAAAGTTTTTTCTTGTTTTTTATGCTAATCTGTTGCCTATCTTGTTCTAGTCAGTTTGTCCATTGAGAAACACAATATTCACTAAGATCGCTCTAGTTGTGATTTCTTTAATTACGGCTATTCCTGCTTATGCAAATAGTGATCGTCTCTGCCCCGCACAATTACAAAAAGAGGTAGAAAAAGTCGCTCAGTCACCTAAATTGCAACCATCGCGAGTTGGTGTATTTGTGCAAACCAATGAGACTAAGCCGCAAACATTAGCTAATCTTGATGGCGATCGCTACTTTATCCCATCATCAAATGCCAAATTGTTCATAACTGCGATCGCTCTAAAAACATTGGGAGCAGACTATCGTTTTGCTACCCGTTTGATGTCGCACAATTTGCCAAATACTAAAGGAGAGTTAGAAAATGGATTATGGCTTGTTGGCTCAGGTGATCCTAGCTTTCGCTCGGCGACTGGTTTAAAATCGCTAGTAACTCAACTTAAAAATAAAGGTGTAAAGCAGATTAATGGTGGAATTTGGACTTTAACATCTCACAAAGGCGCAGAAGTTGCGAGCAGCTGGGAATGGTCTGATTTACAGGAATATTATGCAGCGATCGCATCTCCTTTTACGATTAATGAAAATGCTATCAACTGGACTGTTAGCCCAGACACAACTGGCAAACCTGCAATTTTTACATGGGACACTCCTGAATTGGCTAAGGATTGGCTTGTAGAGAATCAAGCAATTACAGGTACAGCCGATTCAAATTACAGCTTAAAAGTTGTTCGCCCCTATGGTCAAAAAGTTCTGATCATCTCTGGTGTAATACCTGAAAAGTCAGAGCCAGAAATAGGTGGCGTGGCTATTCCCAATCCAGAAGCTAATTTTTTAGATTTATTGCGTCAGGAACTAGCTGCACAGGGCATTACGGTTTCTCAAAATATTTCTACTAACACTTCCAAAAGGCTTCCACCTACTCAAGATTTAGCGATCGCTTACTCACTACCTCTCTCTCAATTAATCATTACAACCAACAAAGACAGCAATAATCTCTACGCAGAATTGCTATTAAGAGCTTTAGGAGATCGTCTTAATGAAAATATGCCCGATGACAATTTGCTTGGTGGCATGATAGCGATTAACAAGTATTTGCAATCTATCAATACCCCTCCAGCCTATACTTTGCTCGCCGACGGTTCTGGTCTATCACGTCGCAATTTAACAACTCCCAGAGCGATTGTTCAACTTTTGCAAAGTGTGGCGAGCGATCAGAACTTTCGTAAATCTTTAGCAATCTCTAATGTCGATGGCACATTGACTAATCGATTTAAAAATACTTCTGCCCAAGGATTAATTCAAGCTAAGACAGGAACGTTAACAGGTGCGATTGCATTGTCAGGATATGCTAATCCTCAAAATCATCGTGAAGTCATTTTCAGTATCATCATTAATAATAGTAATCTTCCGTCAAGGGAGTTGCAGAAATATATTGATGCGATCGCTTTATTATTAACTCGCCTTGAACCCTGTTAATGAAGAAATCTGCTGGTCAAAAGAAATTCCTATTCATTACTTTTATAGCTTTAACAATAGGAAGTATTGCCACAATGATTGTGTGGTCTATACAAGACCCATCGCAAACAACTTCTTCTGATGCCAACCTTGCTCTATGTCCAACCATGTCAGACAACTTAAGTAAATCCAAGAGTTTGAAGTTTCATCCCATCAAAGTTGTCGCCAAGCCTTGGCTTGGTGAGCATCATGTTTACTCCATCTTTGCTTTACCTTTGCAGTATAAAGACATCTACCATCGTTCTCAGCTATTGGTCAAAGACACCGACACCCCTTGGGAGGTTACGCCCACCGATGGGATTAAATATGGCGAGGTAGCACCTGAAGACTCCTTTTTAGTAATTGGATTTTTTCCTACTCGTCTGACTCTGTGGTATTGGGTAAGTGGTCGGTTTGGCGAACTGAGACAGCCCTGCAATTGGACTCTCCATCTTTTTCTCAGATAAATAAACGCAAATGGCGCAAAGTAACGCCTCTTTTTTCTTTGCCGATATTTGCGATGAAGGCTACGATAAAAACAACAAAAAATGTTTGCCGCTTGTGAGTGGTGATATAGGAAATTGAAAACATGGGAAATTTTGGCAGTTGGCTAATTAAGCTGGGGCAAAGTTGTTTACTGATCGGACAAATCATCACCCATGTTTTGATCTATCGCCGCTTCCATTGGCGTAACACGATCGAGCAAATGTCGATAGTTGGTACAGAGTCATTGCTGATTACGTTAATCACGGCTTCCTTTGTTGGCGCAGTATTTACAATCCAAGTGGCGCGAGAATTTATTAACTTTGGTGCACAACAGGCGATTGGCGGGATTTTGGCGATCGCCTTAGCTCGTGAGCTAATTCCTGTACTGACAGCGGTAATCATTGCAGGGCGCATTGGTTCAGCATTTGCTGCGGAAATTGGCACAATGCAAGTAACTGAGCAAATCGATGCGCTCTATATGCTGCGAACTAATCCTGTGGATTATCTAGCAACCCCTCGTGCGATCGCCTGTTTATTAATGTTGCCTATCCTCACAATTTTAGGCTTTTTAACTGGTATGGCTGGCGGCTTATTTCTATCTCAAGCCATGTACGCCATTCCCTACAACATGTTTCTAAATTCTGTGCAGAATTTACTCAAGCCTTGGGATTTAATCGCAGCACTAATCAAATCCAGCATTTTTGGGGTTTTAATTGCAGTGATCGGTACAACTTGGGGGTTGACCACTACAGGTGGAGCAAAGGGTGTGGGCGAATCTACTACCACAGCCGTTGTTACTGCCTTACTAGCTATTTTTATCAGTAATTTCTTCCTGTCATGGGTCTTCTTCCAAGGTATTGGCTCTAGCCTAACTGGTTCATAGTATCGATCTATAGAAAATTTATGGCGCAAAGCACTCTAACTGAATACGCAATAAATAATGAACTTTAGCTTCAGCTTTTTTACTCCTAACTTAATAATTTTTTGCGGTTGGATTTTTTCAGTCTGTTTACACGAATGGGCGCATTCAGTCGTTGCTTATCTGGGGGGAGATATCTCTGTAAAACAAAAAGGATACTTATCTTTCAATCCCCTTGTCTACATTCATCCTGTCACTAGCATCTTGTTACCGCTTATCGTGCTAGTGATCGGTGGAATACCTTTAACTGGGGGAGCTGTATATATCGAGCAAGCAAGCATTCCTAGTCGATTGATGCGATCGGCAGTTTCCCTAGCTGGACCGAGTGCCAATATTATTACAGCTCTTTTGTTTGCCATAATTTATCGTTATGCGCCCTTAACCCCAATAGTTTTAAATGCACTTGGCTTTTCAATTTTTTTGCAGTTTTATGCTGCCATCCTCAATCTGCTACCAATACCATCTCTAGATGGATTTGGCATCATCGAACCTTGGCTTGCCCCATCTCAGAGAACATACATAAGAAGTCTCGGTTTTAACTTTGGTTTTATATTCTTACTGAGTCTCTTAATACTTGTTCCCAATTTTAGCAAAAGTATCGTTGATGCATCTCTGAAAGGAACTGTGGCATTGGGAGTAACATTGCGTGCAGTTGGAAATGGGGCGGAGATATTTTCAGGAAGTAATAGCAAAGCAATTTTTGGCATATTGATATTAGTAATGACAGTAGGTTTTTACTTTCATCACTACATATTTACTTCCCACTTACGACATTTTCAGAATGGTTATAAATTTTTCGCAGCAGGTGAATTCCATAAAGCTCTGAAAGCCTACAAAGATTCTGTTGAACAAAACCCAAATTTCTTTGAAGGATGGAAGCAAATGGGACTTGTTTTGTACTTACTTGGTCAATATGAACAAAGCATAGCTGCTATCCAGAAATCAATCAAACTTGACAGAAGCGACTGGTCGCTATATCTCTTTAACGGAAACAGTTATGCAAAGTTAGGAAAATTTGCAAAGTCTGCTAATGATTTCTCTACAGCACTTAAATTGTCCCCGAACAAATATGTTGTATACAATGATCGTGGTCTTGCTCTCGCAGAACAGGGTAATTATCAACAAGCGATCTCAGATCTCAGTACAAGCATCCAACTGGCAACAGACAGTCCTATCATCCTTGCATTTTCTTATAACAATCGTGGATATGCATTTTACCTTCAGGGTGACTTTGAATCGGCTCTGATTGATATCAATAGGTCATTAAGCATAGATTCGAGTAATTACTATGCGTACTACAATCGCGGATTGGTTTACTTGGCAAAAGAGTTAAATTCTGCGGCAAAAGAGGATTTAGTTCGATTCGTTGAATTATGTCAAACTCCTCAAAATAAGTATTCATTCCAAGTTCAAGAATTACTAGAAAAAGCTAATTTACATATACAAAAACTTGCATAATTCTTACAATAATTTGTTAATCAATTAATTATAGAGATCTTAACTAGGTTTTCAGGGCGCGAAGCATTCGACTAGTGCCGAGTTTGATAGCTTGCTGTACTAAGGAAAGAATCAACTCAGTGATGGGTAAGTCTGGAAATACTAAGTTTGATCAACCATTTATCTAGGGATTAGTATAAAACAACTGCGAAGTACCACATTTTTCGCATCCACTAAAAAACTGTAACCCGCTTTTTCTAATTTTTTCGCGATCGCCACAGGACGGACAAATATTTTTGATCGCCGTATTTTTTCCACAATCGTTACATTTGAAGAAATAACTGTGAACATACAAAATCGAAATATTTGGACTTTGGCAATGGGAACAAGTGTTTGTTGAAGTTGGCTTTACAGTTTTGACGACTGGATTATGGCTAACGTCTGATTTCTGATAATCGCTTGGAGTGACGGGAATAATCTTTTTCGGAAGTGATGCTGGTTTGGCTGTGGCGATCGGATTTGAGGCTGAAGGAGACTTAATGTCTGGAACGATTTGAGCAGAAAGACTTGTGGGCTTGCTGTTTGTATTAGTAAAAGATTCCTTGATTTTTGCAGGCTTGTGTTGAGTCAACAAAAAGCTACTAATTCTTGGCACTTCATCCATATCAAATAGATAAGCAGATTTTAGGCTAAAGGTTAACAAACTATCGATTTTGCGATATTCAGACACAATTTCTCTAACCTTATCAGCAATTTGATCGGCTTTGCATACTGTTTTGAGCTTGTCATTTATTGGGCGATTGATAATACCAGAATCAGAAATTGCAACTAATACATCGATAGGCATTTTCGTGAACTGTGCGCGTCTTCCCAAAATTGGTTTGTTACGCAAAGTCTCAACATGATCTTCTAAATAGTCCTTGAGAAATTTCCCTTGGCGTTGAGCTTGCAAAATTGGTGAAGGCATTCCTTGCCAAGCATTATTAAACCAACGTTTCCACTCGCCGAATTCATTTACCTCAACGCGAGTTGTGACGCTTTTGCTCTCAATGATTATCATTCCATAGCGATGAAGTACTAAATGATCGATCTGACAAGCATCCCCTGCTTTTTCAAAACGCAGATTATTGAAAACTAGAAACAATGGATCATCTTTAAATTCTCGGTTCAGATAAAAAGCTAGCTGAGATTCTGCACGGTATCCTGCTTGTTCAAATTTATCAGTTGTTTCAATACGATCAAGTTCTTTAATAATCATTACTTTCTTAAGCCCCCAAAATACTTTTTAGCTTTTAACACAAAAAAGGGTGGATGCGCGAAGCGCATCCACCCTTTTTTGATATTTATTCGGCAGATGCAGCAGCAGCAGTACGTGCGGCGGCAGCTTCGTCGGGGTGAATACCCAAACGAGTTAGGTTAAAGCGTCCACGATTATCAACTTCGCGGATCTTAATCAAAACTTCATCGCCAACGGCAACTTCATCTTCGACCTTACCTACACGACCTTCCGCCAATTGGGAAATATGAACCATTCCTTCCTTACCAGGTAGAAACTCCACAAATGCACCAATCGGAATAATGCGAGTGACCTTACCGAGATAGACATCACCCGAACCAACGCGACGAGTCATGTTTTCGATGATCCGCTTGGCTTTGAGCGCACCTTCACCACTCATCGATGAAATCATGACTGTACCATCATCTTCGATGTCGATCTTGGCTCCAGTTTCCTCCGTGATGCCCTTGATGTTCTTACCACCAGGCCCAATGATCATACCGATTTGTTCAGGATCGATGCGAATTGTCAGCAAGCGTGGTGCATAGGGTGAAAGCTGAGGTCTAGGTTCAGAGAGCAATTCCAACATCTTGCCCATGATGTGAGCGCGACCAGTCTTAGCTTGCATCACGGCAGAGCGGACTGTATCCATCGAGATGCTAGTGATCTTCATGTCCATTTGTAGGGCGGTGATGCCTGTGTCTGTGCCAGCCACCTTGAAGTCCATGTCGCCAAGAAAATCTTCAATGCCTTGAATGTCAGTAAGAATGCGAACTTCATCGCCTTCTTTGATCAAGCCCATCGCTACACCGCTTACAGGCTTAGTGATTGGTACACCTGCATCCATGAGCGCAAGAGTCGAGCCGCAGACTGAACCCATCGAGGTTGAGCCATTGGAGGACAAGACTTCCGATACTAGACGCAGAACATAGGGGAATTCGGCTTTAGATGGTAGTACAGGAAGAAGTGCGCGTTCGGCTAAGGCTCCGTGACCAATTTCACGACGACCAGCCGATCGCATTGGTCTAGCTTCACCAACCGAGTAAGGCGGGAAGTTGTAGTGGTGCATATAACGCTTTTTCGCATCAGGATGCAAATCGTCCATTTCCTGAGCATCCCCTGGAGTACCAAGGGTTGCGATCGTCAAGACTTGGGTCAAGCCACGATTAAATAAACCGCTACCATGCACGCGAGGAATTACGCCCACTTCTGTCCAGATGGGGCGCACCTCGTCGAGTTTGCGTCCATCGATGCGAACGCTCTGATCGATTACCTGCAAGCGCATTAGCTTTTTGGTGAGTTCCTTGTAAGTGGCGCTAATCACTTTTTTATCAGCAACCAACTTCACAGGATCTTCATCGGGCAAAGCTGCGATCGCTGCTAAAAGTTCAGCCTTAATCGCATCAAGGTGAGCATCGCGGACATTGCGATCTTTCTCGCAACTAGCAACTACTTGAGCAACTTTATCTTTGACCGTATTGGCAATAAAGTTTTCCAAAGTGGAATCGGTTTCGGGGTTGATGATTTCTGGCAGCGCAATCCCTAACTCTTGTAGCAAATCAATTTGAGCTTTGATTAGTTCTAGCACGGCTTCATAACCAAAGTCGATCGCTTCGATCATGTCGGCTTCTGGCAATTGATTTGCGCCAGCTTCGACCATGATGATGCCTTCGGCTGTACCTGCAACCACTAGGTCGAGGTCACCTGCTTCTACTTCGGCATAGGTAGGATTAATAATAAATTCATCACCAACTAAACCAACACGAACGCCAGCCATTGGCCCCATGAATGGTAGTCCTGCGATTAGCGCGGCGATCGATGCGCCTGTCACGGCTAAAACGTCAGGTGGTACTTTGTCGTCGATCGCCATGGTTGTGGCGACGATTTGCACATCATCACGCAACCAGTTGGGGAACAAAGGACGCATGGGGCGATCGATCAGACGACAAGTGAGAGTTGCTTTTTCGGGGGGACGACCTTCACGACGTAAGAAACCACCAGGAATACGCCCTGCTGCATATAGGCGCTCTTCATAATCAACAAGCAGTGGCACAAAATCAACACCGTCACGAGCAGGACCTCTGGTCGCTGTCACTAATATTGCTGTCTCTCCACACTGGACTAATACTGAGCCGCCAGCTTGGGGTGCAAACGTGCCAATTCTTAATTTAATTTCCCTGCCATAAAAAGGGATAATTTTTGTTACGGCTTCCATCTATAATCTACTTCCGTTTTGACTTTTTTCTCGTTATATATCAGGCAATGTTAGCACTGATGTAGTATGGTCTGCCGTTTGTTAAGTGCGATCGCTGCAAAAAATGAAGATATACGCTTTGCACATGCCACTGGTTAACCTTATGCGCGATCTCAGTAAAATCAAGAACCAATTTTTTGTGGCATGGCTTCGCTATGTCACAAAAAATTGGTTCTTTTAGGGCTGATCACATGTTAAAAATTAAGAAATTTAAAGATTGTTAGGTACTTTTGATTATTAAAATAGAGTTCAAGATAACAAAAAACTCTTGAATTCGTAATCTAATATCCGAATTGCAGTGCTAGGTAGGAATTATGTTTAAAACTGTTTTATTTCCTTTAAACAGAAGTCAAGAAACCCGCCAAGCTGTGGCCGTAGCGATCGATCTCGTTCAAAAATATCAATCGCAGCTATATGTCCTGTCAGTAGCTGATCCTGATACCACTGATAGCGATCGCGAATCTTCCCGAGAATTGATTAAAGAAATTGAGGCTTACTTTGCGGAAGCGGGCATTGTGGTTAAGAGCAAAATAGCTGAGGGTAAAACTGCCTTTGTGATTTGTGATTTTGCCGATGAAATTAATGCTGACTTAATTGTGATGGGTTCAAGGGGAATGAGCCTGACCGAAGAGCATCCTGACGGTAGCAGTGTCAGCCAAAAAGTGATTAACCTTTCGCCTTGTCCTGTATTAGTCGTGCCTTAAGAAAGTCGCTTTGCGACATCCAAAAATCAAGGGTGATGCAAAGCATCACCCTTGATTTTTGGATGTCGCGAAAAATCGTAGAGGCAATTCATGAATTGCCTCTATGATTTTTCGCGACTAAGAATTTGGTGGATGACTAAAGCTGTCCATTCAATATCAGCAACATTGTTGGATTTGCCCAGTGTAAGGCGGATACTATTTTTGGCTTCTGTTTGCGAATATCCCATTTCTAACAGGATCGAACTTGGCTCGATCGCACCGCTACTACATGCCGAGCCAGAGCTAATAGCGATCCCAGCAAAATTCATTTCGCGCACAAGATGACGACCATCAACACATTGATGATAAAAACTAAGATGGTGCGGTAACCTATCGCATCCCATCATGCCTATAGGAATCAGTTCGGGGATATCAGCGAGCAATGCGTATAGACGATCGCGCAACTTGGCTAAACGTAGAGATTCTAATGGCAGTTCCTTTTCGGCAAGCTCGGCGGCTAAACCTAAACCTGCGATCGCGGCGACTGCCTGAGTGCCTGAACGATAGCCTCGTTCTTGTCCACCGCCTTGAATTAACGGGATTAGCGATCGCCTCTTAGTCGTCAAAGGGTTAATATACAACGCCCCGATCCCTTGAGACCCATAAAACTTATGCGCCGAAAGTGACAGCAAATCAATTGGTAAAGCTTGCACATCAATAGGCATCTTGCCGATCGCTTGCACCGCATCGGTGTGAAATAGCACATCAGCATTACGACAAATTTGTCCTAGTTTCTCAATCGGTTGAATCGTCCCCACTTCATTTTGGGCAGTGATGATTGATACAAGTACGGTATTAGGGCGTAGCGATCGCGCGAGATCATCTGGTTCAACAAGCCCTTGACGATTAACAGGTAATCGCGTGATTTCCCAGCCATGTTGTTCTAGATAATAGGCTGGTAAGCGCACCGCCGAATGCTCAACCGAGGAAATAATCATATGCTGCGGTGTGCGGTATTGCCTTGCAATTCCCATGATCACCATATTGTCTGACTCTGTGCCGCCAGACGTGAAAATAATTCCTTCAGGATCTGCATTAATCAAACTTGCTACTTGCAGGCGCGATCGCTCGATCATCATGGTTGAACGTTCGCCCCACCAATGCAAACTAGAAGGATTGCCCCATTGCGATCGCATCACTTCCGCCATCAAGTCGATGACTTCTGGTCTGGTAGGAGTTGTTGCAGCATGATCTAGGTATATTTGCATAAAATAATTTTATCTTAATCACTCAAAAAAAGAGGAGGCTCAAAGCACCTCCTCTTTTTTTAAGTACATTTTTTTAGGATAGCGAAAACAGCTTAAAAGCATTGTTAGTAGTTTCTAAAGCTAGCGTCGCTAACTCCACTTCCCTTAACTTAGCAACACTCTCAGCTACATGCAGCACATAGGCTGGTTCGTTGCGCTTGCCGCGTTTCGGAACTGGCGCGAGAAATGGACAATCGGTCTCCACTAAGATGCGATCGCTAGGTACAATTTTTGCGGACTCATGCAAATCGTGAGCATTCTTAAAGGTGACCACACCACTAAAGCTGATATACATCCCCAAATCTACAAACCACTGTGTCTCCTCAGGACTCCCAGCCCAGCAATGCATCACGCCTCGAACTGGTTCTTGAGGTGATTCTGCATTGATTTCTTGCAAGACTTGACGGGTAGCAACCGAGGCTTCGCGTGAATGAATAATCACTGGCAAATTTAGCGATCGCGCTGTTCGCAGTTGAGATTTAAAAGCTTCAATTTGAGCAGTTTTACTGTCAGATTTAAAAAAATCTAACCCCGTTTCCCCAATTGCCACCACACGTTGATCGCTAGTTGCTAAAGACTTGATGCGATCCCCAATTTCAGGATTCCAACCTGTCGTATTTAAACTTTTGTCTAAGGGATGTAAACCCACTGCAAAACTTACTTCAGGAAATTGATCAGCGATCGCTTGAATTTGTATAAATTCATCGGGACTGACACAAGAATGAACTAATCGCGTCACCCCATTACTTAACCAGCGATCGCGAACTGCCTCAAGATCGGATTGAAAATCCTTGAAGTTGATATGTACATGTGTGTCTACTAGTTGCATAGAAAGAAAACCTAGAAATCAGAATCATATCGAAACTCATAAAGCATAAAAACAGCGAGAAAACCAAACACTCCCCCACAAAGCAGTATTAATCTTCTCGCTCAAATTTGCTGATCAAATCATCTGTTCTGTATGGTCTAGACCTAAAACTTATCGCCTAAAATTTCATTTTAGACTATTAACTTTTAATCTTGATCTTTATATTTAACAGAGATTTAAGATGTATATATACCTACTCTGTCTTATCTTCTGATTGCTCATTACTCAACTGGATTAGATGAATGTGCTTGTATCCAAGCTTAATTTCAAACTCGTCGCCTTCATTTAAACCCATTGATCTTGTATAGGTAGAACCGATCACGATTTGCCCATTTTTATGAACGCTAACTCGAAACGTAGGTTCGCGACCGCGTCCATCTTTATTCTGTTCAGGATTAATTGCAAATCCTCTTGCAGCAAGCACCGCTTCATAAAACTCTGTCAAATTAACGCGATCTACTCCATCTTTTCCACGAGTGAAGTACCCACATTTTTTAGCTTGCTCACGCTTGGGCAAGTTATTTAGCTCTTTTGCTTTTTGAAGAAGTGCCTTTCCTGTTAAAGGAGAAGTTACAGTGTCTGTCATAGGATTATCAGAAATTTCAAGATTTCAAAATTGAAAATTTCTCTCTAAATAAAAATAGAAGAAAAATTTGCAAACCTTTGGATTTTAACCCATATAGAATTGCATTCTTATTGTCGTACATTTTTAAGCATATTGAACAAGATATTCAATAAGATTTTCAATTATTTTTTGAATTTCCTATAGCAATTGAAAAAATATACTGAGTAATGTCATTGGTATTTTGGCAAATGCATGGAAACACGAAATAAATGCATATAGAATTCACCTTGTCTACCAGATAGAATATTTCAACAAGAATTAGATGGCTGCTTTTAGATTAATTACACTCAAATCTGACTAAACATTATTTTGTCTAATTTTAGACAGTGCCATCTTTGAAAATTGGCAATGCAAAAATAGTTTTAATCGCCATAAAAAAAACTTCATACTAATTAAAGCTATATTTCTTCCCCCATATAGGTGATTTATTGAGACACTTACTCAATTAACGAAATGAGTAATTAGGGCTTGTCGTTTTGGTAATGGCAGGGTTGCTCTTTTCCAAAACGTTTATTAAGGCTCCCCACCTTATGGGACAGTTGATTTAGGTATTAGCTGATATTGATTTCTTTCTTATCCCATTCCCTCTCGAGCATTACCCCTATTGCTTCTACCACTCCAGATGGGGCATATTCCAAAATCAGGGGCAGAGGAAAAGTAAATTTAGATTGCAGATAGCCCTATCGTATTTTCCAATCAGTGGGGTTAGCTGCCACATTAATAATTCATCAGCCTTTGGCTTCGGCTGTGGAGATTCCTCATGCATTAAGACTTCAGGATCACCATAGCTGTGAAACTGAATAAAGATTAAGGATTCTCTCAGGGAATGTTAAGGCTTCACTTCTAATCGTGTAATGATCGTGTATTAATCTTTACCTATCCAAAGAAACAGGAAAACCCCATACTTAAGTTCAGGTTTATATTAGTGATTTGGGTAAAAGAATTGAAGCGTGTTTGCCATAACATTGTGTACATTCTTTAAATAAATTCTATATCGCGTTGTAAGTGCGTGGAAAATATTCTAATTGAAGAATTGGAACTTAAGTAAATGGGTAAAAAGAATCAACTTTAGCGCTTCTCGTATATCTCATATCCGTGATGTCCAGAAAAAAGTACAATCCCTAAAAAAATTAAAATAGGGAAAAAGATTTGCTGCTGCTTTGTCTTGGAAGAACCTTCACGTTTTACTAGCTAAGAGATTGGAAAAATGAACTACAAACTATTTCGTAGCCATTTGCCTGAATATTTAATCGAAGCATGGGGATTAGGAAGTTTTATGATTTCTGCTGGATTTTTCAGCACGATCGTCGCTCATCCTGATTCTTTTATCAATAAGTCTATTCCCGATCCTTTTTTGCAGAGAGTTCTCATTGGGATTGCGATGGGATTAACAGCGATCGCGATTATTTACTCACCTTGGGGCAAACAATCGGGCGCGCATATCAATCCTGCTGTAACATTTACCTTTACGCGACTAGGTAAAGTTAATCCCCTTGATGCTCTGTTCTATATTATCTTCCAAACTGTGGGAGCGCTGATTGGTGTCTTAATCGCCGCATTAGTGCTGGGACGAATGTTTACCTATCCACCGATCGCCTATATCGTCACAGTTCCCAATACAGGAACAGCGATCGCTTTTTTTGCGGAAATGGCGATCGCCTTTGTAATGATGACGATGGTTTTAGTAACTAGTAATAATCAAAGGTTAGCTCCTTACACAGGCATATTCGCAGGCTTTCTAGTCATGCTTTATGTGATCTTTGAGTCGCCAATTTCAGGGTTTGGCATGAATCCAGCACGAACTCTTGCCTCGGCAATACCATCAGGAATTTGGACAGATATTTGGATTTATATTTTTGCCCCAACTTTAGGAATGCTTTTAGCATCAGAATTTTATGTGCAAACATTTACTATCCACAAAGTATTCTGTGCCAAATTACAGCACCGCAATCACCACCGTTGTATTCATTGCCAATACCAAGACCAATTTCTCCAACAAAATTCTAAGATGAGGAATTAAATAGGAATTAAAAACTAAACGGATGAAACTGAGGATTACCCTCATCGTTTTTTAATCTAATGCTAATAATCTGTCTTTTTGGATATGCATTAATTATTAGTAGGATTGAGAAACATTGATTTTCGAGATGATTGATGTCGATCTAAACCTGAATAGCACGAGGAGAATCCTATGTCTGTCGAAAATTACGACATTATTATTATTGGCACTGGAGCAGGCGGTGGAACTCTGGCGTATGAGCTAGCTTCTACGGGCAAAAAGATTTTAATTTTAGAACGTGGTGGATTTCTACCTAGAGAAAAAGAAAACTGGAGTGCTGCGGATGTCTATCTAAAGGAGCGCTATCACACCGATGAAATGTGGTTTGACAAAGATGATAAAGCTTTTCGTCCTTCCACTGGTTATTGGGTCGGCGGCAATACGAAGGTTTATGGTGCGGCGCTACTGCGGATGCGCGATCGTGATTTTGAAGAAGTTAACCACAAAGATGGCATCTCACCAGCATGGGCAGTCAAATACGATGAATTTGAACCTTACTACACCAAAGCCGAGGAACTTTATACCGTTCATGGTCAGTCTGGGCAAGATCCTACTGAGCCTAATAGAAGTGCTGAGTTTCCCTATCCTGCGGTTAGTCATGAGCCACGAATGCAGGAAATTAGTAACGGGATTCAGAAGCAGGGATTACATCCCTTTAATTTGCCTTTGGGACTAAAGCTGAATGAAGTTGATCGCTCTTTAAGTACTTGTATTCGCTGTAATACCTGCGATGGCTTTCCCTGTTTGGTGCAGGCGAAGGCAGATTCTGAGATATATGGAATTGCCCCAATTCGCCCATTGAACAATGTAACTTTGTTGACTAATGCGAACGTTCTTAAACTACTGACTAACGAGTCTGGCAAACAGGTTAATGCTGTCGAATTAGAGATTGCTGGTGAAGTGCAGACTTTCTCAGGAAATATTGTGATAGTTGCCTGTGGTGCGGTGAATTCGGCGGCTTTGCTGTTGCGATCAGCTAACGACCATCATCCTCATGGCTTGGCAAATAGCTCTGACCAAGTTGGGCGCAATTTTATGAAGCATCTCTGCGTAGCGATGGTGGCGATCGGGCTGAAGCCGAATCCAGCTAAGTATCAAAAGACGATCGCTGTCAGTGACTTTTATTGGGGTGATGCTGAGTTTCCCTATCCGATGGGGTTAGTTCAGAATACGGGCAATGTGCTTAAGGACATGATCCCTGCGGAAGCGCCGCCGCTATTAGCTCCTTTAGTGAAGCTAGTTCCTAATTTTGAATTGGAGCTAATTGCCGAGCATACTACGGGTTGGTGGTTGCAAACGGAGGATTTACCCGATCCCAATAATCGAGTGCGAGTCGTTGATGAAAAGCTATATCTCGACTATGTACCCAATAATCAAGAGGCAAGCGATCGCCTAACTAAGCGATGGACTGAAGTTCTCAAAAACATCGATCGCGACGAGCAGATTATTCCCTTTGGCATTTATCCTCGCAATAATATCCCTTTACAAGCAGTCGGACATCAATGCGGAACCTGTCGTTTTGGCGACGATCCTAAAACCTCAGTATTAGATCGTAACTGTCGCACCCATGATGTGGAGAATCTCTATGTTGTGGATGCTAGTTTTTTCCCCTCTAGTACGGCGGTTAATCCCACGCTCACGATTATCGCTAATGCCATTCGTGTGGCGGAACATTTGAAAAGTATTTTATAGCCAAAGGCGAGCAACGCTCGCCTTTGGCTATTTTTAATTATTTTGGAGAAAAACAATGAGATTAAAAGATAAAGTTGCATTAGTTACAGGTAGTAGTCAGGGAATTGGACAGGCGATCGCGATACGTTTAGCCAAAGAAGGCGCAAATGTCGTGATTAATTATCGTTCCCATCCTGAAGGTGCGGAAGAAACCCTCGCCAAGGTAAAAGAAGCAGGCGGCACATGTCATCCTATCGATGGTATTACGATTAAGGCTGATACTGGCACTGTCCCTGAAGTGCAGCGCATGATTGCTGAGAGCATCGACTATTTTGGGCAATTGGATATATTGGTTAATAATGCTGGCATTGAGAGACATGCGGATTTTTGGGAGGCAACGGAAGCGGATTATGATGCAGTCTTGAATGTCAATCTCAAGGGTGTTTTTTTTGCAACTCAAGCCTTTGTCAAGCATCTGATGGCAACTAGGCGTGGCGGCAAAGTGATTAATATTAGTTCTGTCCATGAGGAGCTACCATTTCCGCACTTTACATCTTATTGCGCTAGTAAAGGCGGTTTGAGAATGATGACTCGCAACCTTGGTGTAGAGCTTGCCCCCTACGGCATCACGATTAATAACGTTGCCCCAGGGGCGATTGAAACACCGATCAATACCAAGCTCTTGAACGATCCTGAGAAATTGGGAGCCTTATTGCAAAATATCCCGATGGGCAGGCTGGGCAAGTCGGAAGATGTGGCGGGTATGGTTGCCTTTTTAGCTTCGGCTGATGCTGATTATGTGACAGGTTCCACCTTTGTTGTAGATGGCGGACTTCTCTGGAATTATCACGAACAGTAAGTATAGGCGGCGCGAAGCGCCGCCTATTTAAATTATTAAGAAGCAAAAATCATGACCGAAGAAGAGTTAAGACTAGCAGCCAATCGCGATCGCCAAGCCCATTGGCGCAAGTGGGGATCGTATTTGAGCGATCGCCAATGGGGAACGGTGCGCGAAGACTACAGCAAAGATGGTGAAGCTTGGAATTATTTTCCCCATGACCATGCGCGATCGCGAGCCTATCGATGGGGTGAAGATGGCATTTTAGGCATATCGGATAATCATCAGAGGTTATGCTTTGCGATCGCGCTCTGGAATGGTGAAGATTCCATTATCAAAGAACGGCTGTTTGGGTTGACTGGTCAAGAGGGTAATCATGGCGAGGATGTTAAGGAATATTATTTCTATCTCGATAACACGCCTACCCATTCCTACATGAAGGCGCTTTATAAATATCCCCACCAAGCCTTTCCCTATGCCAAGCTAATCCAAGAAAATCGCAATCGCGATCGCTATCAACCCGAATACGAACTGATGGATACGGGGATATTCGATGGCGATCGCTATTTTGATGTATCGGTCGAGTATGCCAAGGCATCACCGACGGATATTTTAATTCAAATTAAAGTGACTAACCGAGGAAGTCAATCTCAACGTTTGCACCTATTGCCCAGCCTGTGGTTTCGGAATACTTGGGCTTGGGGCGATGGTAGCGATAAACCTCAGCTTAAGGAAATCAATGCTGATGGAAATATGCGGATCGTTGATGCTCAACATTCAACCTTAGGTAATTATCGGCTTTACTGTGATGCTTCTGACCAGAATAGTCCATCAATTCTGTTTACAGAAAATGAAACCAATTACGAGCGATTATTTAAAGTCAAAAATACTTCTCCCTATGTTAAAGATGGGATTAATAATTACTTAGTTAGCGATCGCCATGGTGCGATTAATCCCGAACAAGTGGGCACAAAAGCGGCGGTGCATTACGATCTAGAAATTGGCGCTCACGAAACTAAAGTCATTTATCTACGTTTAACTGACTCTCAGCAATCCCAGCCATTTGGCAATGATTTCGAGCAAATCTTCCAAAAGCGGCAGCAGGAAGCAGATGAGTTTTACCATCGCATCACTCCTTTTGAGATTTCTGAAGACGAGCGAAACGTCCAGAGACAAGCCTTTGCAGGAATGTTGTGGAGTAAGCAGTTTTATTATTACATCGTCGAAGAATGGGTAGATGGCGATCCTAAATATCCATCGCCACGCCCAAATATTCGCAATCATGAATGGAAGCATCTGTTTAGTGATGAGATTATCTCCATGCCCGACAAGTGGGAATATCCTTGGTTTGCGGCTTGGGATTTAGCTTTTCATGCAATTCCCCTTGCAGTCATCGATCCTGCCTTTGCTAAGCTCCAGCTAGATCGGCTGACGCGCGAATGGTTTATGCATCCTAACGGTCAACTTCCTGCCTATGAATGGGCATTCAGTGATGTCAATCCACCCGTTCATGCTTGGGCAACCTTGCGAGTTTATCAAATTGAACGGAAGATGTACGGCTATGGCGACGAGCAATTTCTAGAGCGCGTATTCCAGAAGTTGCTCCTCAATTTTACTTGGTGGGTAAATCGCAAGGATGCTGAAGGGAATAATGTCTTTCAAGGTGGATTTTTAGGACTGGACAATATTGGCGTATTCGATCGCAGCAAAGAGTTACCTACAGGCGGCTTTATCAATCAAGCGGATGGCACTAGCTGGATGGGCATGTATTGCTTGAATATGTTAGCGATCGCCCTAGAACTCGCCAAAACCAACTCTACCTATGAAGATATTGCGAGTAAATTCTTCGAGCATTTCCTATACATTGCCGATGCCATGAATGGGATTGGTAACACTAATGTGGAACTATGGAATGAGGAAGATGGCTTTTACTACGATGCGCTCAATCTGCCCGATGGTCGTCATTTCTCGCTCAAAGTACGTTCTGTAGTGGGATTAATTCCTCTTTTTGCGATCGCTACTTTAGAGCCAGATATCCTAGAAAAATTACCCAACTTTAAGCGGCGAATGGATTGGTTTATTCACAATCGTCCTAACCTCAAGGAAAATGTTGCCTGTATGGAAACTAAGGGTATGGGTGCAAGGAGATTATTAGCGATCGCCTATAAAGACAAGCTCAGAAAAATCCTAGCGAAAATGCTCGATGAGAGTGAATTTTTAAGCCCCTATGGTATTCGCTCTATTTCCAGATATCACAAAGACCATCCCTATATCTTGAAAGTAAATGGGCATGAGTACTCTGTGGATTATCAACCTGCGGAGTCTAATATCAGTCTATTTGGTGGTAACTCTAACTGGCGCGGGCCCATTTGGTTCCCAATTAATTATCTAATTATCGAATCCTTACAAAAGTTTCACTATTACTTAGGTGATGATTTTAAAGTCGAGTTTCCCACTGGTTCGGGTCAGGAAATTAATCTCTGGCAGGTGGCAAGTGAGCTATCCAAGCGTTTAACAGGAATTTTCTTAGAAAAGGCTTCAGGCGATCGTCCTGTGTATGGCAACATCAAAAGGTTCCAAAACGATCCTCATTGGCATGATTTGATTCTTTTTCATGAGTATTTTCATGGAGATAATGGTGCTGGGATTGGTGCTAGCCATCAAACGGGTTGGACAGGATTAGTTGCTAAGTTAATCTTGCAATGTGGAGAGTATCAGTAGTGATAGCAGCGATCGCTATTACCGTGAGTCGTAATTTTTAGGCGATCGCTTTTAACAACTGTTTTTACTTTGCCAGTTTTGCTTTGTTGTTGAGTGAAATAAAAATCAATGTTAGCCGACTATATAAAAATCAATGTTAGCCGACTATCTAAAGTGGGCTTTAACTAGATTTTGTTAAAGATATAAATCTCTGACAAAGAGCGTTTGGATGCTGAGCCACAAAATCTTTATGTGCATCACGCAGAGGTGTATAGGCTTTTGGATCTTTGCTAAGCTCAATCAAAATCGTTCCCCCACAACACTTATTATCTATGAACCCTTTGGATGGAAAACTACCGAGATGACTTGGAGCCATGCTAGGAAGACTCGTAGCGCATTTCTCAGATAATTGGGTACACATAATATGAGCGTTTGGAACAGAGTGCAAAACGCCTTGCATGATTTCATCTTTTGGGTTTTTATGAAGACTTCTATCAATAGAAAAAATGACTAACTGAGGCTTTACAAGATCAGATAAACTTTGAGCAAACGCCTGACTATTAGCACCTGTCCCAGGTCTACCACCGTGATGTGGAAAAACCAAAACTTCAGCTTGTAGATCAGTGCTTTCACCAATTAGATTGTTTAAACCAGTTTGATCTAGATCGCCAGCTAAAATGGCTACTCTTCGCTCGTTGTAGACAAAAGATACGACTGCTGACAAAGTATTGGCACTCAATCGTTTACCCTCAAGATCTTGCCCACCTATACCTGATAGTGCCAGTATAGGAGAAGGCGCAAGTATTTCGATCTTTACTTCGCCAACATTTAGCCTACCAGTCGTTGCTGGCGTGAGCTGCACTTCTAGGTTCACACCATGATGTTTCAGTGCATCTTCTAATGCTGAACATACATCTTTCCAGATATCAGTGTCTCTTAGCCAGTCAGAATTGAGGTGTATATTATTAACTTTTACATTTAATAGTAATTGCGGAAGACCAGCAATATGATCCTGATCTGCATGAGAAATCAAAACATGAGAAATCTCAGTGATAGCGAATTTTTCTAATGCTTCCATCAATATATTTCCTGGGGGACAATCAATCAGAATGACACCATTCGTATCTCTCAGTAACGCACAATTACCATGTCCGACATCAAAAATAATTAGTTCAGGAAGACTCATTAGTTTGCCTCTGGGCTAGGTGCTATTTCAAAGTTAGTAAAATACAAATCTTCAGGATTTTTAGCCCCGCTATTGACATTAGCAATGAGGCGATTTCCTATCACAGGTTCAAACTCTAAAATCCACTCGCGAATTAAAGATGATGGTAAGCGTACAGCTTTATTAGGATTCCAACTAGGAATAATAACATCTACGACATCTTCGCGAGATTCTTTGCTAATATCAACAATTCTTACGATATTTCTATATGATTTTCTATTGGTTGAGAAAGTCCCATTTAGCTCTAACAAGCAAAATTTAATCCCTTCTTTTATTGTTGATGCAGATACATTATCTTTGTTAAGAAGTACAGGTATTTTATGTCTACACTTTCTAATAGATACATCATTATCCATATCATAGAATTGTGTATCTAGTAAGGCTGGTATTTTTCGATCATATAAAGTAGCAACTAGATCTGAGCCATAAAAATCAGAAATACCAGATTTACTTAGGCGATGATCACATAGAACTGCATAAGTATCTTCAGGAATTCGAGAGATTAACTCATCGATCTTTTGGAAGGAAACATCAACAATCGAAAAAGGTTCGTATCCTGCCTCTTCAATTTCCCATTCAACTGTTCTGGCAAAATCTTTCTCATCATCAATTACAACAATTTTATTGTTGCCTTTCTCCTTTATGTCTGCATAATTTTCAGTTGTCATATACGCTCCACTAATGGCAATATAATTAAAAACTCGGCTCCTCCAAACTCACCATTAGGAATAGCCGTAATTTGACCTCCTAAGTCAGTTACAGAGTCTTTCGTGATAGTTAAGCCTAAACCCGTACCTCCAGGGGTAGTAGATCGTCCTGGCAGCCAAATTTCGTCTAACTCAAGCCCTATAATACCAGAACCATTATCTAAAAAACGCAGTTCGAGATGAGATGACTGTAATTTTGTGCTGATCATAATTTGACGTTGCAGGCTACGAGAAGTGTTGAAATTAAATGAATTAAGTGAGTTAGTTACAAGATTTACTAAGATTGCTTCTAAAAGAGCAATATTGCCGCGTACTAAGGGTACATCATCAGAGAAAGATTTGTTGACAGCAACTTTGGATTCTTCTAAGAAAGGATTAAACAAAGTGATTACACCGTCAATTACTTCATGAACATCGACAGTGGTAGATTTACGCTTGGCACGTTTCAGCAAATGTAAAGGGAATTTCGCAAAACTTCTTAGCGATTTAGCGGATCTTTGAAGAATTTCTACAGCTTCGCCTATAGACTTAGCATACTTTTCTGCCAATAGTTTTTGTCCTTGTTTGGCAATTCTATTGGTAGACCTCTCAATTAAAGTTACTGGCTTGTCTGATTCATGAGCAAATAATGCTGCTGTTGTACCTGCTGTTGCTAAACTACGATAAAGTAGAATATCTTCTTGTAGAGATTTAGTTTCGCTTTCCTTTATTTTTTCGTAGTTTTGGATCACCCTAAGTATCTGTGTACGTGACACAGAGGGGATTTCTAGTGCAGCAATCGTCTTTTCTACTTCAACTTTCGCTTCTTCTACATTTTGACCGATATCTCTTTTTACGTGCTCTCTTTTTTTCTCAGATTCTTTCAATCGAAAATTTCTTACCCAATCTAGAGCATCAACTGCAAATTTTCTTAGCTCTGAAAAAGCTTCATTCTCAACCAAGCCAAGACGATCAGTTTTTTGAACAAGGGAGTCAAAGGGATCGGTAGTCGTTACTCTTCCAATAGTTGTGCCCGTTGATGGGCGAGATTCATGATCTCTAGTTCTTAGTAAATTAATCTCTAACCAGTCGTTCCCAAAATCACCATATGGCTTGACTCGTATCCCTCGGTGATATAGATGCACACCACCGAAAACTTCGAGCCAATTTTTAATCTCTGTAGTAGTTCCTATTCGTTCTCTACGAGTAAATGATTGTTGTTGTAATATAAAGAACCAAATTTCAAGCTTTGCGGGTACAGTTTGGTAACGATTTTCTGCTCTTGATAGAGTTTTATGATCGGCTTCAGCAATAGTTTCACCTTTCCAATCTATTAACCTTGCGTTAGCTTCGCCTTCATCATTCAAATAGGCTTCAAGTTTATACTCAGCATCATCAAAATAAGCATTCTGAACTAACCTTTCTAACTCGGTAAAATCTGAGCTAATTAGTTTGGGTCGAAATCCAGTTTCACTGTTGAATGGATCAGCTAATAGTAGCAACTCTCTCGCTAATCTTTGTACTTCACGCTTGCCAATCCTAAAACTTAAGTTTTCAATAATAGTATCAGTACCCTGTGAATAATGCGTTTCACTTTTTTCGCAACTTAGACTAACATCCTCTACTACCTTTGCGTTAGAAAAGCTATCCCAATCTATATGTAAAGAATACTCATATCCAATTTCAGCAGCAGGTCTTGTTTTAAGGATAACATGAGAACCTTGCCGTAACGCAGCTAACCGCCCCAATCCTTTATCCCCTACAGGGAGCCTCCCTAGATTTGTAGGGTTACGAGCAGCTTTTTTTGAACGACCAATGACCAACCATCCATCAGTAATGGAATTCAAATCCATTCCAACTCCATTGTCTGAAACAATAATCGTTCCACCAACTGTATCTGTATTAATTAATTGGACTGTGCACTCTGTCGCATCAGCATCATATGAATTTTTTACTAATTCCATAATGCCTTGGTCAGGATTTGGAAGTAGCTCTTCCCCCAATCTGCTTAGAATGTCTGGAGAGAATTTGAAATTCGCCATAAACTACTCGCACTGGTTGGATTGATGAGAAATACTCACGATAGGGTTAGTTACATATTACTCTAATCAATTACGATTTAGTACTTTCGAGTCTAACAGGCAAGTTACTCCAAGTACAAATTCTCTGTACTTGGAGTAACTTGCCTGTTAGATAGATGTATGGAGAAAGTTCAAAAAACAAACAGATTTAACATAATTGTGGTCGGATTATCGAATCAAACAAGTAATTATCGCAGATTTTACCTTTATTCAAGTAAGATCGACACTATATCGATATGATGATGATCGTTAATATTGCCAGTTGTGAGTTCTAAGTGATCGCATTAACAATCTATCTGCTAAAGGCGATCGCTATTACCGTGAGTCGTGATTTCTGGGCGATCGCCGATCAACTGTATGTTTTGCGAAATTGTGATGCAAATGTTATGCTTGACGTAACACATAACGCTTGCCTATGCCTCAAAAATACAAAGACAAACGCACAGCCAAATTTGCTGCTGGCGATCGTATCAAAGAATTTCAAGGCTTTGAAAGGCAAGCATACAAACGTCTAGAAATCCTAGAAGCCGCACCTAACAAAGAATCCTTGATGGCTTTGCCAAGTAATCGTTTTGAGGCACTAAGCGGAGATCGAAAAGGGCAGTACAGCATTCGCATAAATGACAAATGGCGTATTTGTTTTGAGTGGACAGAAACAGAAAATCGCCCATTCAATATCGAAATTGTCGATTATCACTAAAGGAAAAAACAACTATGGCAAGACCTGCAATTCACGCTGGCGAAATCTTAGCTGACGAACTAGAAGAACTTGGAATTAGTGCATCAGAACTTGCGCGATCGCTCCATATACCCACAAATCGGATTACGCAAATTCTCAAAGGGCAAAGAGGTATCACGGCTGACACTGCATTACGTCTAGGACGATGGTTTGGTACTGGTGCAGAACTTTGGCTTAATTTACAAAAAGCTTATGAGTTACGACTAGCCGAGGAGTTGGCGGGAGAAGAAATTCAAAAAACGATTCAACCTCGTTCATCAAACAATCAGCAGTTAGTTCAAGTTTAGATAGATAAATTTGGAGTATTGGGAATGCGATCGCTGTTTGATTTTTCTTGAAGTAGCGATCGCTATTACTGTGAGTCGTGATTTCTAAGCGATCGCACTACAAATTATCGATAAAATCTTCTACTGTAATTCGTGCTTGTTTGAGTACCCCACTCAATGTGCCTATCTTCAATTCTCGATGCAAAGGCACGACACAACCGATCTCGCCTTCTTGGGTTTCTTTTTTCATGACAACATGACTACCAGTTTGACGAACTTGCTCAAATCCTAATCGCTCCAACGCACGAATTGCTTCTTTGGCTGAGATTCGTGGCTTTTAGGCATAGCTAACCTCAATACTGGTCACAAATCTAGGTGACGTTTTGGGAAGAGGAAATTCCTCTAAGTACAGCCGAGTCGCTTCTTTTAATCCCGCGATCGCCTGCTCAATTGTTTCTCCTTGATCGACTGTGCCAATCTCTGGACATTCGGCAATGTACATATCATCTTCTTTGTAGATAATGGCTGTAAAGCTGTTACTTTTAGTCATGATTTACTCTTGCTCTTTAGAAAAATAATATCATCTTCACCATAAACCGATCGCCTAATTCTCTATTTCAACAGCAAAAAGAGATCGCACCAATATCCATCCCCTAAAGCCGATCGCTATTACTGTGAGCCGTAATTTTTTGGCGATCGGTAATTGCCCATACATGAAAGTAGGCTCATAACTCCAATTTTTAGTAATTCCACCACATGAGACCAGCTTAATTGGTGCGACACTGTCGCACTTTTTGGATAGGTTAGGTAAAACTGACGACAACGGATCAGGTTACTACGACTAAATCCCTTGCCATTAGGTCAGGATGAAAACTTTGGATGACGAGGAGCGCCGTAAATTCAGCTTCACCCAACTGAGCAGTTAAACCATCTAGAGCTTGTCCCGCAGTTTTACCAACCCACTGCTTATCTCCAGCGATCGCCCGATAGGATTTTTCGCCGCTAGCACTTGATATTGGCAAGATTGATACTGTAGTCATCTCTTTAACCTGAAGATCTCTTACTGAATCACATTATAGCGTTGATAGATATCGCGATCGTCCCAATTATATAGATGAAGCAAATCAATGGCTCCGCAGTACCATCAAGGCGTTAGCGAGGAAGATTTAGGTAAGTCTCAAAAAGAGAACACCGTGCGTAAAGCTCCAAC
Source organism: Pseudanabaena sp. BC1403 (assembly GCF_002914585.1). Classification (NCBI taxonomy): domain Bacteria; kingdom Bacillati; phylum Cyanobacteriota; class Cyanophyceae; order Pseudanabaenales; family Pseudanabaenaceae; genus Pseudanabaena; species Pseudanabaena sp. BC1403. The sequence continues at coordinate 34,311 of NZ_PDDM01000014.1, read as the reverse complement.
CCAAATTGTGCCGTTCTCGTTGCGGTTGCCAGCATTAGTAATCACTTGAAACAGAGGCGTAATTCTGATAAATTTGTTGATTGGAATATTATAAAAAGCCTCAAAGTTAGTCTGCGAGGCATTCCCAATCTCTCTCACGATGAGCGGTTGACCAACCGCTAGCCCAGTAATCGAACCTTGAGCAAAGAGATCCTTAAATGAAAAGCCAGCCATCCAGTAATTAGGGCTAATATTCCCAAACTCTGTATTGTTGTAGTTGCTGAGTCCATAGCGTCCAAATACACCTATGCGATCGCTAATTCCCCAATCAAAATTCACTCCAAAAGCATTAAAATTACTGCCAATTACCCTGCCTCCAGCATATTGCAAGCGCAGAGCAAAGTTTTTGTCGGGGAAATATTCTAACTCCACAACACCTTGATAGGGATCACCAAATAAGCCCTGTTCACCACCACGATTAGGGAAAATTAACACGGGTAACTCCGCCGACTCACTGGATCGCAAAGTGTTAACGATCGCTGAGCCAGTTGGTCGATTAGCATTTGTGGCTACATATAAGGCACGTATTTGAATAGGAAGTTGCTTTGGAGTCCACTCAGCAACAACGCCAGCCCCCGCAGGTCTGGGTAAGAGAATAAAATTATTAATAAAAGCCTGAGTTGAGAAGTCATTAAAACTGACATTTGCATAGCGATTTTTATCAATAAAATCACCAGCCACCATGAAAGGGGCGATCGTTAAACGGACTTCCTCAGCGATAGTAAACGAATAATAAAGACGTGCTAGGCTAACCTGATTGTCACGACCTTGAATAGAATAATCAAGAGCGCTAGCAAAGTTGGGTTCTAAAAAACCTGATGTACTATCACTTGCGCCTGCACTACCAGCCAGCAGGCGGATCTTGAGCAAATCCTTACCAACAAAACTAGTATTGAGGTCGATAGAGAAGCGATTTAAAAAAGTAACGTTGGGTTGATTGCGGGTGATTACCGCACCAGTTGGCGAGAGAATGCGATCGCCGCCAAAGCTGCCACTAGAAATTGCAAATATTGCCTGCCCTGTTAGTTTTGTTGTGGGTGAGAATTTCTGCGCTTCTAATTGACTTGTACGCAGGTCTAGGGTATCTATTCTGGTGGTGAGTACTTTCAGTTCGTTCGCAAATTCGCTCTGTAGTCGTTGTAGTACGTTCAAATCTTCTTGACTAACTTTATCTTGAAGTCCGCTACTCAGCATTTGATCCAGCTTGTTGATGCATGATTGGATACCAGCAGCAAATTCATAGCGGGTGAGGAAACTATCTCCACGATAAGATGAATTTGAAGAGATGCATTGATAACGTTCTATTAGAGATTGCAACGCTTGAAAAGCCCAATCTGTAGAATTCACATCTGAGAGTTGACTTACGCTTGGAACCTCAGCAAATCCTCCCAAGCTACCTACAAATAAACTTGTAAATGAAAGTAGGGAAATTAGTAGATGGTTTAATCTTGTCATGGATATTAATTAACTCAGTAGAATTGCGATTAAGCTTTCTCATACAGCGCTTTGCACTCAAACGAGCCACAATATAAATTTTGAAAGCATTGCAAATCAGGGCTTTCAAAATTTATATTGATTTGGTGTTATGACCCAATACGCTTTGCTTGTATAAAGCCTACAAATCTCCGCCAATTAGCTTTAGCTACTTTCCATTGACTAATTAAATGCAGTCCAATAACTGCCAAAAAAGTATAAGACAGCCAAAAATGTAGCGATCGCCCAATTTCAACTAGATCTTTATTTGGAGGAAAAATATCTGGTAAACCTAAACCAAACAGACTGACATTATTGGCCCGAAAAGAATTAGAAAAGAAAAAGCCACTTATCGGTACTCCTACCATAAAACCATAAATAAAAGTATGCAGCACAAAGTTTTTAATCCATTGGCTTGATAGCTTTGGTAGCCGACTCGCATATTTTTTCAACAGCACCTGAATTAAAATCGCAACCCGCCATACTAAAAGGATAATGGTTAATATAGCGATCGATTTATGGAAATCATAAAGCATTCCTCGAAAATCACTTCTTGGCAGTCGAGACATGAAGCTACCGCCCATGAATAGAATCAAATAGAGTCCTGCCATCCACCAATGTACCGACATTAAGCGTTGAAACGCTGAATTAAATCTAGGCTTTTTAGTAGTTAGTTTTTCCATCTTTTTGTTGCCTCAGCAATGCGCTGACCATATAATTCTACCGACAAGCGATCGCCAGCATCAAGCTCTACGGCTTTAGTACCAGATAAGTCGGGGACAGCCTGTCCCATCACTCCCATATAAGAACCTAGACGATTCACTCCATTCTGATTCATCTCACCAGCGCCAACCCAAATCATCGAATGCTGGGCTGCATTGATCGCCAAATAAAGTAGAGTTCCCTGCTTATCTCCACTAGGAGAACCTGAATGGGTAAAACCACCTGCTAATTTATCCTTCCATAGCTGTTGGAACCAAATTCCACTAGCAGCATCGACAAACGCCTTAAACTGTGCAGCTACACCTCCCATATAAGTCGGCGAACCGAAAACGATCGCATCATATTGATTGAGGGATTCCAAAACTTTTTCATTACACCAGCGTCCGTTATGAATTTCCTCACCAGTAATTCTAAAAAGTTGAACTTTAGTATCTGCGACCTTATTCGCTCCTTCAGCAAAAGCCTCAGCCATCAAATGAGTGTGTCCTGCACCAGAAAAATAAACAATAGCGATAGATGACATAACTTTATTTCCTCAATAAATTTGTAATCAGGGCAATTTTTAGTCTTTCCAATTCCACAGCAAAAACATAAAGGCGATCGCTAATATCACCATTGCAATTCCCGCAGCACCATAGGTTGCATTCAAGCCGATCGCGAGACTCAAAGGCTGACTCACGAGAGGTGATACGAACTGACCTAAAAACATAGAAGTTGTTAAACCGCCTAAAATCTTGCCGCGCATATTCACAGGAGTAGCGGAAGTAAGACAGAAGGTCATATTTGGCATCACCAAACCCAGTCCAATGCCTACGGTTCCTAAACCTACAACAACGATTGTAAAACTACTACCTAGGCTAATCAAACCGAAGCCCAGAGCCATAGTGCTAAAAGCAATGCCGTAGATACTAAAAAAGGTTGTTTTAGCTTTAATTCGTTGATATTGAAAAGATGATATAGCAGAACCGAGAGTGCAAATTGCGATCGCAATTCCACTTTGGGAAGCAGAGGATTGGAATAAATTCTTGAGATAGAAAGGGATCTGTACTGGAATCGTATAAAAAGCCATCTGACCTAGCATTGCGGCTGAAAATGTTAGCCCAACAATGAGATATGGCAAGCGACTAGACTTTTCGGAATTACTAGAATGATCAGAAGATTGGGTTGAATCTTGGCGTGGTGGCTCTGACAAAAAAGACCAGACCGCAGGCAATACCAACAGTGCCGCGAAGTAGATTAGAAAAGGATTACGCCATCCGATATCAGCTAACCATCCTCCCAAAGAGACAAATACTACACCGCCTAAAGAACTAAAGGCTGCCTGTAAGCCCAGAAACTTTCCTCTAGCTGCTCCGCTATAGTAGTCAGCAATTAAAGCCGTAGTAGAAATAGAAATCCCTGCTACACTAACGCCTAACAATGCTCGACCAATAATAATTGTATCTAAGGAGTTTAGCCATAATCCAGAGCTGCCCGCTAAGCCATAGATAATTAGGGATAGAAATAATAAAGGTTTTCGTCCTATCCGATCTACTAAAACTCCCAGTATTGGAGCGCTAATAGCTATAAAGAGTGCAGGTAAAGTCAGTACTAATCTGACCCAATAAGCTGAGTTCGGGACTGACTCAAAATGTTTCAACATTGCTGGTAAAGAAGGCGCGATCGTGGCACTTGCCATAATCGTCAACATACTAGCAACCAGCAAAGTTATACGAGTAGGTAGAGAATTAAATTTGGTGGCGATCGCAATTTTCATGAGTTTTAATTAATCAATTCTTTGAGGCTGCCCATTATCTTTTATCGTAAGCAACAAGGGAAACTCCGAAAATCACTAATAGAACTCCTGCTATCCTAATCGGACTTAATGAGTATTTAGTAAGTCCTAGTGCTCCATAATGGTCAAGAAAAAGTGCGGCAAGCATCTGTCCTGCGATCGTCAAACCTAGAGCAAGAGCTGCTCCAATCTTTGGCGTTGCAAAAATAGTTGACCAAACATACAGAGTCCCTAAACCTCCACCGATCCACATCCACCAAGAAGTTTGGGAAAGAGAAGGCAAAGTAGGGAGTGGATATTGTGCAAATACGCAAACTCCGAGAGAAGCTAAAGTACCAACGAGGTAGGAGATAAATGTGACTTGCATCGGTTCGCCCACATAACGTCGGAGTAAAGTATTAATAGCAACTTGAACGGGGAGAATTGCGCCGCCAATTAGTGCTGCTAAAAAATAGATAGTTCGATTATCCATAAAATCTTTAGTCACTTTTTACTGTAGAAACAGTTCGTGAATTGTTCCTACGAGTCTTAATGAATACGTAATTCCTTACTTAACCAATTTTGGGAAAAACTTCTTGGAAGAGTAATTGGATTAATTGAGAACCCGCCTCAGTACTCCAATCCTGAGCAAGTTCAGCAATAAAAGCCATAGATACTTATCTACAATGCGAGAAATCTCAGTGTAGAGATCTGCGGTTCTAGCGTCCTTCAGATCGGTGCTTTGATCGATTGCTTCGCGTATGGTTTTGTTATGGGGTGCTAAGCGATCGGCGATAGCAATAGACATTTATGATTATGGCTAATTGGCAACAGCATCTGTCAGCTTTAAATGAGCACCGTCACACTTTGGAGCGTTAGCAGTATATTTGCAGAGGCATAGCGGCATTTTTGTAGATTCCGAAAGTTCAAAACTTACAGGAGTGAAACTTGTTCCTTTATGTGCGCCATTGCAGAAAGGCTGATTTGCTGACAATCCACAGCTACACCAGAAATATTTCCCTGCTTCTAGGGTCATTACCACTGGTTTCTTGTCAACAATTTTGGGTTCAATTGAATTATTTTCTGACATAGTTGCTCTCGATGCCTTGGGTAAATGTCAACAGCAGTAAAAGAAATATTTATATGCTTTTGTTTCTTCACTGTTATAAATACCCTATCAGGGGGAAGAATTATTAGTCCCTGTCTTAAGGGTTTGAATTTTTTAACCAAATAACTGATTTGGAACTGTACTTAAGTACAGAGTTTTTTATTTGTATTAAGAAAAGATGGGAAATGTAATAAAATTAACTATGGAAATTTAAAGTTAAAGATATGCTAGCCCAGCTTATACAACTTTAAATTTATAATGAGAAGTAATTAAGAAACTATTTAAGAATTACTTCTTACGTTCAAAATCCCTAAGAGATCCCCCCCAGCCCCCCTTAAAAAGGGGGAAGAATTTAAATTCTCCCCCCTTTTTAAGGGGGGCTGGGGGGGATCTAGACAATTCTTAAATGGTTTCTAAGAATTAGTTAACTTTATAAATCTATCTATCTAATTAATATTTTTAAGTAATTTTAAGTAATATTTCCTAAGCAAAGCAGATGCCACAGAACTTCTTACATCTGAATGAAGATCATAAGGAGACGCTGAGCGATCGCCTACTAAAAGCATCTGCTAATGCAACTAGCGTATTACTGACGATCACACCACTTGATGATGCTGTTAATACTGCTATAAAGATAATCGGAGAGGCACTAGAGACTGATCGCGTTAGCGTAATTGAGAATTTTGATTGTCCAGAACAGCCATTACCTTGCTGGAAAATGTTATATGAGTGGAATTCTCTTGGCACTGTCTCACAAATTTCTCATCCAGAAGTCTCTCAAGGAACCTATGAAGGTATTGAGTCATGGTATGAAAACATTAACCAAGGTCAAAGCGTAACTTATTTGACTAAGGACATGCCAGAACCATTTCGGAGTGGGCAAGAGAAACTTGGAGTGAAAGCGTTACATGTTGTTCCGATTTTTGTAGAAAACAAATGTTGGGGAGTAGTTGGTTTTGATGACTGTCGTGAAGTAAAACATCGAGGTCAATCTGAATTATCAGTCTTAAAAATTGCGGCAAATTCTATTGGTTGTGCAATTCAGCGCGATCGCACCCAGCAAGCTCTACTCCGATCTCAACAAGAACGTGCTACCGAATTAGAAAAAGCGAATAAGGCTCTACGCAGTGCGATCGCAGGGATGGCAAGACTTGATAATCTAGAGCATTTCTTAGCTGAGATGTTAAAAGCAAGTCTAGAAATATCAGGAGCGCACACAGGCGCAGTGGCTCTAGTTGAAGGAGAATTCATTCGTCATGCCGTCTTATTCGACCAAGATGGCTGGATAGATCCGCAGATCCAAATGTCTAGAGGACTGACAATTTCTCCATTCACGCCAGAATTGAAAGATCTAGCCGAACAACTTCTGAAATCACCGTTGGGATGGGTCGTCCCTCCTCATGATCCAAGAATAATGCCTGAATATCGAGAGTTTCATCGCGAACACAATAACAAGGCGATTCGGCTTGTGCCAATGCAGATTAGCGATCGCCTGATCGGTTGGTTAGGGCTTGGCTTTGCGGACGAAAATCCTTCTATCGGTAAGAACTTTGGGCTATTAAAAGTCCTTGCTGAACAGATGACGATGGCGGTGGAAATGTTAAGGCTATCGAATGAAGCCCAACAAACAGCGATCGCCCATGAACAAGAGCAGGCTGCTGCGGCAAGAGTAGTGCAATTAGTCAAAGCTAATGCAGTCTTGAAACAAACTCTAGATGTGTTAGCAACGGAACCCGAAATCGAAAGTTCTTTAGGACATGTGCTAAAGGTATCCTCTGAACAACTAGATTCTCCTTCTTCCGCGCTCTGGCTATATAACTCTTCTACTGAAAAGTTTTATCCGCATCTTGTTTATATGGATAATCAGATTATTCCTGTAACTGCCGAAAATATCGACATCCTCGCAGGGAAATGGCTTCGTGGCAGAAACATGGATAAGGATTTGTTTCTTAAAAAGCATATCCGCGAACGTAGTCCAGCTATTTATCAAGTAGATGATGCTTCAGTAGTACCAACTCCTCTGCGTAAAAGCTTAGAAAATATGGGGGTAAAAACTCTATTAGGTATCCCTCTTTTATTAGGAACAGAAATTATCGGAAGCTTTACCCTTCGCTTTACCAAAAAACGTCAATTTCAAGCTGAAGAATTAGAACTGACACAAGCTCTAGCAAATCAAGCAACCCTAGCAATCCAGCTAATACGCATGGCAGAAGAGGCAAAGCAGGCTGCCATCTATGAGGAACGCAATCGACTTGCTGGCGAAATTCACGACACCTTAGCGCAGGCTTTTACAGGCATTTCTCTCCAACTTGGGGTCGCAAAATGGCTACTGCAAGAAGGTTCATTAGCAATCGAACCAATCCTCGATCGCATCAATGACATTGCTCAAACGGGACTTGCCGAAGCACGGCGCTCTGTCTGGGAAATATATCCTACAGCCCAAGAATACGCCAACTTAGCCGAAAAATTCTCTCAATCGGTCGAGAAGTTAACTCGCGATTGTCCTATTCAAGTTGACCTACAGATTTTAGGAAGTGAATATCAAGTCTCGGCAATGATTGGGTACAACCTCCTCAAACTTGCTCAAGAAGCAATTACTAATGCTTTAAAACATGCCAAGGCAACGAAGCTTGCGATCGTTCTCACCTATCAAAATGCACTGGTTTCACTTAGGATTACTGATAATGGCTGCGGCTTTCAGCCCAATTTAGATAATGGGGGATTTGGGCTTTTGAGTATATCTGAACGGAGCGATCGCATTGGAGGGCAATTATTGATTAACAGTATTTTGGGTAAAGGGACAGAAATTTTAGTAGAGATTCCATTAGAGGAACAAAAATCATGACTGATCAAACAATCCGTATTATGGTAGCGGACGACCACCCAATTGTAAGGAGCGGATTGGTATTAATGATCGATTACACTCCTAATATGGAAACCGTAGCTGAAGCAAATAACGGACTAGAGGCAGTTGCCCTATTTCGCCAATATCGTCCTGATGTCACCTTGATGGATTTGCGAATGCCAGAGATGAGTGGAGCCGATGCGATCGCTGCTATTCATCAAGAATTTACGGAGGCAAAAATTATTGTGCTCACGACTTACGATGGCGACGAAGATATCTATAAAGGGTTAAAGGCAGGAGCCAAGGGCTATATATTTAAAAACGCTCCAGTCGATGAAATTATTAGAGCGATCAAAACTGTTTATGAAGGCAAAAAATATATTCCTCCTGAAGTTGGCGAAAAGCTCTCGGAAAGGCTCAATCGCCCTCAATTATCTAATCGAGAATTGGATGTCTTAAAATTGGTTGCCCAAGGTAAAACGAATCAACAAATTGCCACTGAATTATATATTTCTGAGAGTACGGTTAAGTACCACATAAATGGTGTTTTAAGCAAACTAGGCGTAAGCGATCGCACTCAAGCAACATTAGTTGCGATCAAGCGCGGAATTGTCAGTTCTTGAGCCAGATCATAATCTCTTATTCCTTAAAATGTACCATCTCCTTTAATTGGCATCGATCCTAGTTTTGCTCATCTCTATGCCAAAATATTGAGTGTCGCTTTTTTTAAAACCTATCTTTCTAATCAACCTGATTTTCGGAGGAGCAGTTAAGACCAGCCTTGGGTATCAAGCCATAGATTCTACCCCATACAATTTTTTGCAAGCACATCAATGAAGGAGATAATAATGGATTCAGCTTATTTTGAAGATGTTTTAGCGCTTAGAGATCAATGGTTAGAAGAACAAATTCGGCAGTTGAGCATTGACATACTTGTGATTGGTACTTATACCTGTACAGTATGTGGAGAGGTAGTAGGTGAGTATATTATTGACCATTCAGGAGAGAAATTTAGACTTTCTAAATCTGAAACCTATTCATTCCTTAAATATATTCTTGCGACTAGATCCCCCTCTAAGTAAAACAAGCTTTGATTAGACATCTTGTATGGGCAAAAAAACTATAAAGCAGGTTTTACCAGCGACAGACTCGATCGCAAGACTGCCGTGATGTCTATTTTCGATAATGCGTCTGACCACATCTAGCCCTAATCCCGAACCTTTTCCCATAGGCTTAGTAGTAAAGAAAGGCTCAAGGATACGATTTTTCACTTCTGGATCGATACCATGTCCATTATCGATAATTTCTACTACTAAACATTTTTCTCTGTGACAAGTACGAATCGTAATCGTTGCAGGCGATCCGTCAAAAGAGCCTGTGTTTTCTAGTTCGTAAATCGCATTGTCGATTAAATTTGTCCATACCTGATTTAGCTCGCTTCCAAAAGCCAAAATCTGCGGCAAATTCCGATCGTAGTCACGTTTAATCGTAATACCATGCTTGAGTTTGAACGAAAATAATCGTAGCGTGTCTTCAATGCCTTCGTGAATATCAACTTTTTGCTGTGCGCCTCGATCCATATAGGAATAAGACTTCATCGACTGTACTAATGTTGATATTCTCTCTGCACCATTCAGACCATTGCCAATCATTGCCATCACATCAAAGGATAGAGCCAACCATCGCAATCCCATGTCTCTTAATTCGGTAGAATCATTCCGCCAACGTTCCATCATTGAGGATAATATCTCTGGCTCCACACCACCTAGAGCCAAAGGTTCTACTAATTTCCAAGCTTCTTGCACTCCATAATCTTCTAACCATTCCAGTAATCGATCTTCGCGATCGCTTAATGCTAAAGAATTAATTGACGGATGCGTGATCGCCTCAAAGCCTAAGTCCCGAATTTTTAGCCATTCGGCTGTATGCGCGTCATCAACTTGGCGCTGACCATAGATCAGATTCATGCGTTGCAGTTCTAGCATGGCTGGTTGTAAATCCTTTAAAGACCTAACTAGAGCCGCCGCAGGATTATTGAGTTCGTGCGCGAGTCCTGCGGAGAGAGTTCCGAGAGCTGCCATTTTTTCACGGGTTTGAATGAAAGATTCTAGACCACGCAAACGCTTCTGGACGATCCGAAACATTAGCTTCTCAAACTCACGGCAGGAATGTAGCACATCGATAAAATCTTCGCCAGAGAGTCGATAGAGGTGGACTTCGTTGACAGCCTCTAAGGTCACAGGCACATTGTCGTCAGAGAGGACTTGGATTTCACCAAAGAAGGATAATCCATCATGCCGACCGATGGGCATGTCAACGCCTTGGCTCATGCGGCTGATGTTAGTAATTCCATTCACTTGAATGTAAAATCCATCGGGGCGATCGCCCTCTCGAAAGAGGATATCTCCTGCCTTCAGGTGCATCGGCTGGACGCGATCGCAGATCCATTTAATTCTCTCGATGGGCAAAGTCTGAAAGAGTTCCAGTTGTAATAGAGTATCAGCGCAGAGCATGGCAATCTCCTAGACTATAAACAAAGCAAAAGAATTACGAAGCAATCCTTTTGCTTTGAGGGTTAAACATTGGCAAGATGTTGATGCACAAATTGCACGCAAATCGATCCTTCACCTACGCCTGAGGCAACACGCTTAACTGAGCCGTGACGAACATCTCCTACTGCAAAGATCCCAGAGACATTTGTTTCTAACAAAAAGCGATCGCGCTGCAATTGCCAAGGCGTAGGTTTCTCGATATCTAAACCAGTCTTTACAAAACCGCGATCGTCTTGTTGAATCAAATCGCCAAGCCATTCCGTGCTGGGAGTTGCACCAATGAAAATAAATAGCGAACTTGCCGCTAGAGTTTTTACCTCACCTGTTTGCGAATCCTTTACCACTATCTCTTCTAGTTTGTCGCTGCCTTTCACTTCTACAACGCTGTGGAAAGGCAAAACTTCGATATTAGGAGTTCCCGCAATCTGGTCGATCAAATACTGGGACATACTCTTAGTGAGAGACTCGCCTCGCACTAACATGCGAACCTTGCTGGCATATTTCGAGAAATACATCGCCGCTTGACCTGCGGAGTTAGCTCCACCAACGATATAAACCTCCTCATTTTGACAAGCCGCTGCTTCAGTTTGAGCCGCACCATAGTAGACTCCTGAACCAGTGAACTGGTCAATTCCCTTTACATCTAGCCTGCGCCAAGCTACGCCCATCGCTAAAATTAGGGCGTGACAACTAATCTCCGAACCATTAGATAATGTAATGATGCGATAGTTATTCTCAATGCGGATGCCTGTTGCTTCTAGGGGTGTTAGGATTTCTACACCAAAACGCTTGGCTTGGGTGACTCCGCGTCGAGCGAGGTCGCTACCACTCAATCCCACAGGAAATCCTAGATAGTTCTCAATGCGCGAGCTGGTTCCTGCCTGTCCTCCAGGGGCTTCCTTCTCAATCATCACGGTGCGTAATCCTTCAGAAGCTCCATAAACTGCGGCGGCTAGTCCTGCGGGGCCACCACCAATAATGGCGAGATCGTAAAATGGCTTTTCGGCTTGAGTTTGGAGTCCTACTTTTCCCGCGATATCAGTAATGCTTGGCTTAACTAATTTTGTGCCGTCAGGCAAAATTACCAAAGGCAAGCAGGGATTACCCTTCTCTCCAGCATATTGTAAAAATTTCTGAGCTTCAGGATTAGTTTCGATATCGAGCCAACGATAGGGGATTTGGTTGCGGGCAAGGAAATCGCGAATATTGTGGGATTGCGGAGACCAGCGATCGCTAATTACTTTTACGCCTTGAAATTCTGGTTTAAAGTTGGCTTGCCAATCGTTGAGCAAGTCATCAAGGGCTGGATAAAGCTTTTCCTGTGGCGGATCCCAAGGCTTTAATAGGTAGTAGTCTAGTCTAGCGGTATTAATTGCAGCGATCGCAGCATTTGTATCGGCATAGGCTGTCAGTAGCACCCGTTTTGCTTCGGGAAAGATGTCACTCGCCTGTTCTAAAAATTCTACGCCGCTCATTTGTGGCATCCGTTGATCCACTAGGAACAGGGCGATCGCTTCGTTGCGAAGTTTGAGTTGCTGGGTGGTGTCAAGTGCTGATGCTCCTGAGTCTGCCCTCACAATCCGAAAGCGATCGCCATATTGCTGTCGTAAGTCTCTAGCCACCGCTTGCAATACTGCGGGGTCATCATCAACGGTAAGTATTACAGGCTTGAGCATGGGACATCTTTGGGGAATGATGGGTCTCAACTAGATTTTATATTACAAATTAGCTAAGTTTTCTGTTATGTGGCGATCGCTATTTCTTGAATTATCCCTAAGTTTAATAAAATCCTGTACTTAAGTTTGGGTTTGTTGTTGTGAGTTGGGAAGACGGCGATCGCTATTATTGTGAGTCGTGATTTCTAGGCGATCACATCAACGATACCTATTCCTCCACAAATTCTTTAATAATTTTTTCGATCACATTATTCTCTATATCTGACGTGTCGGACTTAGAATAAATCGTCACCAAAACCACACTGGTTTCAGTTTTCACATAATAAATAACCCGATAACCTGCGCTTTTTCCCTTTTGAATATTGCTGTTTTTGAGACGAACCTTAAATACTTGATTATTCAAACCAGAAATTTGATCGCCTAAAACTTCTCCTGATTTAAGCTGCTCAACTAGAGGTTCTAGATCTTTACGAATTGAACGATAACGTTTAGCTAATTGACTAAGATCTTTTTTGAAACGGGAAGTCAGAAAAATTTCGATGGAATTACTCGACATCAATCCCCTCCCACATCTGAGATAGAGGAATAGTTTGCCCCCTCATCGCTTCTTGGAGACCTTGTTTAATACCCTCGATAACAATCTCATCAGGGGTATCATCAAGATTCTCACGGGTTTTTTCGACTAAATATTGTAAAACTTCTTGCTTCTCATTAAGTGAAAGTTGATCGATCAAAGTGAAAACCTGATCTTTTGTAATTTGCAAAGTTAGCATAAGTGTCGATTTCCTTAAGTGTTAGTCATAAATTTAGCAAAATATTATTTTCTATTGTCTAAATTATAACGGCACATCAATCCCCCACTCCTCACACCCCCTCGAATCAAGCGATCACATCAAAAATCAATCTCCTCAAGGCGATCGCAATTACTGTGAGTCATGATTGTGGTTAAGCGAGCGCAATCTCAATCAACAACAAATATTCTCAAATGATTTGATGTATTTTAGAAAGAAATCACTTTAATTATATCTTTACAATATGATAATCTTAGGAAACTCAATGATAATTTCTTCGCAAAAGTGATGTGTAAATATGAATACAACTGTCATGATCGCAGGGATTGTTGCATTAGTTTTGATTGCGATTGTTTGGCTTCTCCGCGATCGCATAACGTCTCTTTCGGTGAATGCGAAAAAACGGACAATGCAGGTTAAAGCCAAGCCAAATGAGCCAATACAGGATGACCCACCAGTAAACGTCGTGTTTAAGGGCAATAAGCTACGGGGTGAGGGTGAATACCGTATGCGTGGTACTGAGTTTTCGGAAAACGATGTTGATGGTAAGCAGAAAGTGGAATTGGGTTATGATGATCCACTTAAGGACTCAAGCGACAAAAATAACTCGTAAATGCTGGAGCAATGGCAAAACTGCGTAAATTAGCGAACCGTACAAGGGAACTCGAAATATTTCTACAAATGGCACAGGGCAATCATGATTGCCGCATTATGCTTATAGAAGGAGAGTCAGGCATGGGGAAATCATCGCTTCTCAGCCGATTTCAGCAACAATGTCCAGACACAGTGAAATATGTGCCGTTTGATTGCAAAGGCTTAGATAGTATTGCAGCGTTTTTGTCGGAAGTTGTAAATGATTTGGGACGGGCGCAATTTCCTACTTTTGTAAAACAACTTAGAGCTTTTATACAAGGAAGTGTTGATTTTTCTGAAAATGATATTGAAGCACAAACAATTTCCATAGCAATTCATGGGACTAGTATCGATCCGCAAGCGCAGGAACATCGTTTACGGCAGTTACATGATGCTTTTTTTAATGATTTAGAGAGATTTGAGCATCAAATGGTAATTACACTCGATACTTACCAAATGGCAAATAAGTCATTACAGGATTGGATTGAAGGCACATGGTTAAGAACTGTTGTACGACGTTTAAAAAAGGTGACAACTGTGATTGCTGGGCAGGCAACTCCAAATCCAAGCAATTCGGTTTGGGGGCATGAATGTGAATATTTTAAACTGACTTCGATTAATGAGCTAGAGGCGTGGTGTGAGTTTTGTGATCTACCCGATTATGCGATTAAACCAATCTTAATTGGGCTTAAAGGTCATCCTAAAAATGTTCATGAAGTGTTATTAACAGTGATAAACAGTGGTCAGTATTGAAGAGATACTAAAACGAGTTCAGCAAGCCGAGACAGAGACAGAACGGCAGTGGATCTTGCTGGAATTACAAATGAGTCAGATGCCTGATGATTTGGTTTCTACGCTCTGGGCGGCGGCAATTCCACATTTTTTTGATGCTAATATTTTGGCGGCGTTAAGACCAGAGTTAGCAGAACAAGCGGATAAATTGTATGAAAAGTTAAAGACGTTAACCTTTGTTGAGGAATTTCCTAAACAGGGATATAACATCCATGAATTAACGCGAAATGTATTATTAAATCAACTCTGGCAGCAGGATAAAGATGAATTTTTGAGGTTATCCCAACGAGCGGCGGATTACTTCTTTTCTGAAAAAATGTCGTCAGAAGAAGATGTGGAATTTTGTTATCATGAGATCCTTAATGAAGGTGAGGCTCAGACTGGAAGACTATTGGATAGAGGCTTTGATTGGTGGACTTATAATCAAATTGAGCGTTTACAAGCCGCTGTTCAAGGTTTTCGAGAACATGAAATTGCTGATAGGTTAGATGCTTTTGGAAAAGGTTTTCCCCTCCATTTACAGGGACTTGTCAAACTCCGTTCTGGCCATTATGCAGAAGCCGAGTCATTCTTTCGTCGAGCAGAAACCTTTTACAAAGAAATAAACCTGAAAAACCTGCGCTATATTACTACCTTGTTACGAGATATTGGTAATAGCAAGCAAGAACAGGGTGATTATGACAGTTCGATTTATTTTTATAAAAATGCTCTATCAATAAGTGAAGAGCAATTAGGAAAAAATCATCCTGATACTGCTACTAGTCTGAATAATTTAGCAGAACTTTATAGAAGTAAAGGACGATATGATGAGGCAGAATCTCTCAATCTTCGCGCACTGAAAATCTATGAAGAGCAATTAGGAAAAAATCATCCTGATACTGCCAATAGCCTGAATAATTTAGCGGGACTTTATAAAAATAAAGGACGATATGATGAGGCAGAATCCCACTATCTTCGCTCACTGAAAATCCGTGAAGAGCAATTAGGAGAAAATCATCCTGATATTGCCAATAGCCTGAATAATTTAGCGAGACTTTATCAAGATAAAGGACGATATGATGAGGCTGAATCCCTCTTTCTTCGCTCACTGAAAATCTGTGAAGAGCAATTAGGAGAAAATCATCCTGATACTGCCAATAGCCTGAATAATTTAGCAGAACTTTATAAAAGTCAAAAACGGAATTCAGAAACAATTGCATTGTTAGAAAGATGGAAAGCCATTAAACGCGAACGGCAAGAGACTCAAAATAAATCATATGCTGATCGTATTTGGACATTAGGAAAACTTTATGAGAAATGTCAACAATTTCCTCAAGCAGTCGCAGCCTATAAAGAAACATTATTTCTCTTTAAGCATTTATTAGATCCTAAACATCCACAAATACTCGTTTTAAAAGCTGAATTAGCTCGTTTGAAAAAGAATATGAAAAAAGTAAAAAAGTAGATCGCCTCAACAATTATCTTCTCAAGTTTGTAAGGCGCGATCGCTATTACTGTGAGTCATGATTTCTAGGCGATCGCCTAATTATCAATCTGCTAAAGGTTTGCTGAGGGCGATCGCTATGGTTAACAACTAAGGAAAAGGAAATAGCTGATTTTTATCTTGTGTGAGATAAGGAATCGCCAATAGTTTCATTGACAAAAAAGAGAGGGGCGCGAAGCACCCCTCTCTTTTTTAAACCGTTGCGACTACAGGCACTGCATCCGTAGCTTCAGGGCTATTCTGCTCCGAAGGCGGCACGACTTGCCAGAACTTCGGTAAATAGCTCGACCATTCATCGAGAATTTCCTTTGCTCGGCTACTACCAGTATTCTCATAGGTAGATTGAATCAGCTCTTTTAACTGGCTTTCACCTGCGGCAGTGCAAACTCTCTGGACTTTGAGAACCTCTTGACTGAGCCGATCGCAAAACTTGCCATCGATATCGAGGAAGTAAGCAATACCGCCCGTCATTCCTGCGCCGACATTGCGACCTGTGGTTCCAAGGACAACAATTACGCCACCAGTCATGTACTCGCAACAATGATCGCCTGTGCCTTCCACGACTGCTTTCGAGCCAGAGTTCCTTACCCCAAAGCGTTCGCCAGCGCGTCCATGTACGAATAGATATCCGCCTGTTGCGCCATAGAGACAGGTATTACCAATAATTGCGTTATCAGCTGGATTGAAGATGCAATCAGGCTTAGGTTTGATGCTGATTGTGCCACCATTCATACCTTTACCGATGTAGTCATTAGCTTCACCGACTAGCGAGAGATTCAATCCATTGATATTGAATGCGCCGAAGCTTTGACCTGCTGCACCAACAAATTCCAGATTGAGGTTGCTGGCGAGTCCAGAATTACCATATTGCTTTGCGATCACACCTGATACTCTCGCAGGAACTGAGCGATCGGTGTTAACGATCGCATAGGTCTTACTTAAATCAGTTTGATTAGCGATCGCCTGTTGGACTTCAATATCTGCCAAAATCTCATCATCTAGAACAGCACCATTACTATGGGAAGTTGGTGAATGCTCTAACCAACTGCGATCGATTTTGGTGTCAGGGAGATTAATCAAGCAGCCCATGTCAACCTGATTGAGGTCGAGCTTAGCAAGCTTGAGATCTTGACGTTGTGCTAACAAATCAGAACGTCCGATGATGTCTTTGAGAGATTTGTAACCCAGCTTGGCAAGAATTTGACGAACTTCTTCAGCAACAAAGTAGAGGAAGTTGACCACATGTTCTGGAGTCCCAGGGAAGCGCTTGCGGAACTGCTCTAGTTGCGAGGTTACGCCAACGGGACACTTGTTCGTATGGCAAACTCGCGCCATGATGCAGCCTTCAGCAATCATCGCCGCTGTACCGAAGCCATATTCTTCGCCACCGAGAAGCGCTGCGATCGCAACGTCCCATCCAGTTTTAAAGCCGCCATCAACACGTAATAATACGCGATCGCGCAATTTATTACCCATCAATACCGTATGCACTTCTGCTAAACCAAGTTCCCAAGGTGAGCCAGCGTGCTTAATCGAGCTCAGGGGTGAAGCACCCGTACCGCCATCATAGCCAGAGATTTGGATGATGTCGGCATTGGCTTTGGCAACACCCGCTGCGATCGTGCCAATACCGATTTCGGATACTAGTTTTACAGATACCTTGGCGGTGGGATTGATTTGGTGTAAATCAAAGATTAGCTGCGCCAAGTCTTCAATAGAATAGATATCATGGTGAGGCGGTGGTGAAATCAGAGAAACTCCAGCTTTAGAATTTCGCAGCATGGCGATGTAGCTGCTGACTTTTGGTCCTGGCAACTGTCCGCCTTCACCAGGCTTCGCTCCTTGAGCGACTTTAATCTCTAGTTGATTGGAACTGACTAGATAGGAAGGAGTAACACCAAAACGTCCCGATGCGATTTGCTTAATTGCCGAGTTAGCTGTGTCGCCATTTTTTAAACCCTTGAGGTGAGGGAATGTTGCCGAAATTCCATTCGCATCCACATCATTAATGGGTAAATAACGAATTGGATCTTCTCCACCTTCACCACAATTAGATTTGCCGCCAACGCGATTCATGGCGATCGCAAGGACTTCATGGGCTTCACGACTCAATGCTCCAAGGGACATTGCACCAGTACAAAAGCGTTTAAGAATTTTTGAGACATCTTCGACTTCTTCTAAGGGAATACTAGGGCGATCGCTCTTAAATTCGAGTAAGTCACGCAGCGCCGTTGGAGTGCGATTTTGCAATTGAGTACGATAGACTTCGTAATGGTCATAGCCATCACCCGCCACTGCTTTATGCAATGCTTTCGCCATTTCAGGGCTGTTCATATGGTATTCACCTGTGGGGCGATACTGCACAAAACCATAATTTTCCAGCTTTTTGATTTGCAACTCAGGAAAAGCTTGAGAATGGAAGCTAAGTAATTCTGAAGCAATATCAGCGAAGTTAACACCACCAACGCGAGAAACTGTTCCCTTAAAGCAATTAGCAATTACTTCTGTACCAATGCCGATCGCTTCAAAAATTTGTGCGCCGCTATAGCTAGACAGTAGCGAAATTCCCATCTTCGAGAGGATCTTTAATAAGCCGCCTTCAACTGCTTTACGATAGCTATCTTGAACTTGAGCAATTGTGAGAGACTTGATTTTGCCCTGCTGCATCTGCATTTGAGTCTTCGCTTTACCCCACCAATGGCGCGTAGTTTCAAAAGCGAGGTAAGGACAAATAGCACTGGCTCCATAGCCGATCAAGCAAGCAAAATGATGGGTACTCCAGCATTGCGCCGTTTCCACAACAATCGAAGCCTTCATGCGAATCCCTTCAGCACAGAGGCGGTGATGGACTGCGCCCACGGCTAACAAAGGGGGAATGTAGGCATTATCAGCATTAAGTAGGCGATCGCTTAAAATTAACAGCTTTGCGCCATTGCGAACTGCTGCTACGGCAGCATCACTGATCTTGGCGATCGCATCTTTTAGCCCGTCAGATCCTGATGCGATCGGGAACAACATATCTAATTTTGTTGAAGCAAAACCTAAGGATTGGAGATCCTCAAGTTCTGCTTCATTGATTACAGGACTTTTGATCTTAATCTGATGGGCAGCTTCAGGAGTAGCGAGAAGCAAATTCGCTCTTTCTCCCAAAAACATCGATAAAGACATCACCGTTCCTTCTCGCAGAGGATCAATCGGTGGATTTGTCACCTGTGCGAAACGTTGCTTGAAGTAATCGTAAAGAAGATGTGGGCGCTGTGACAGAAAAGCAAGTGGCGCATCATCTCCCATACAAAATACTGGCTCTTTCGCATCTTGAGCCATCGCTTCGATCACCATTTCCACATCTTCGAGGGTGTAACCAAATGCGGTTTGATAGGTGAGAACTTTCTGTTCATCGAGTGTTGGCGCTTCTGCAAAAGGCTTGATTTCTAGATTTTTGCGATATTGTTTAATCCATTCGCCATAAGGATGCGCCTTGGCAACCCGTTCCTTAATTTCCCAGTTGTACAGAATTTCATGGGTCTGCAAATCAACAGCGATGGTTTGCCCAGGGCCAAGGCGACCTTTTTCGATAATTTCCGTTTCAGGAATATCGACGGTTCCAGCCTCAGAGCTAACGATTACCATCCCGTCTTTGGTAATCATGTAACGGGCTGGACGCAAGCCATTGCGATCGAGAGCAGCAGCGACAATTTTGCCATCACTGAAGGCTAGCAACGCGGGGCCGTCCCATGCCTCTTGTAATCCACTGTAATACTCATAGAAATCAACAATTGCTTGACGATCGCTTAAATCTGGTTGGTTCTCATAGGCTTCTGGCACAAGGATCATCATCGCTTCTAGCGGACTATGCCCAGTCTCAATTAGCAATTCAAAAACATGATCGAGTGTTGCTGAATCGCTTTCATTGGGCTTGAGAATTGGCAATAAATCTTTGAGGCGATCGCCCTTTGCGTCCACCCAATTAGGGTGAGCGAGATCACCCTGACGCGCGAGAAACCAATTGGTATTTCCTTGCAAAGTATTAATTTCGCCATTGTGACCAAGAAACCGCATTGGCTGAGCAAGAGGCCATTTTGGTAATGTGTTGGTACTAAATCTTCGGTGATAGATGGCGTAAGGCGAGACATAATCAGGATTTTGCAGATCCTCATAAAAAGCATCCAATATCGCTGATCGCACCATCCCTTTATAAATTACAGTCGCGTTAGAAAGAGAGGGAACATAAAAATCGCTGGGTAGATTGGGCGCAAGCTTTTTTACTTCGAGTTTAATCCGACGACGGGTTATGTAAATTGCCCTTTCGATTTGTTCAAGCTTTTGATGTTCTGCATCTGCTGCAAAAATTGCTTGCTCGATATGCGGTTGATTTTCTCTAGCCTGTACGCCTAATACTTGTGGTTGCACAGGTACAATTCGCCATCGCAGCAGGTTTAGCCCTTCTTCTTTAGCAATTTTTTCGGTGATTTCGCGACATTCATCGGCGCGATCGCGATCTTGTGGAAAGAAAAACATCCCCAACGCCGAATGCTCAGGATCGATGGTCAAATCTGCAAATTCTTTTTGTAACAGCGCCCAAGGAATTGCCGTCATCAAACCTGCGCCATCACCCGAATCTTGGTCAGCGCTACAGCCGCCACGATGTTCCATACAAGTCAAAGCTTTCAGAGCGTTGCTAATAATTTTATGACTAGCGCGACCTTCCTTGTCAGCAATAAACCCCACTCCACAGGCATCACGCTCTTCCACTAGCCAATATGGCCCTGGGATCAAATTAGTAGTTCCAGACTGATTAGACTGACTTGTATTCACGCGGCTCATTTCCATCGGATTAGTTTCGTTGCTATCAAAAAATATATAACGCAAAGCAAAGCTTTCGACAAAAGTTGCCTGATTAACTTGCTGCATGGGGCATTAATGATTATAAGCTACAAGGATTTTACTTGTGTTCTGATGACTACACTTTCTGAGTACAGTCTCAATAGTGATCCCCAAGCCCCCAAAAGTAGGGCGCTTCGCGCCCTACTTTTGGGGCTTGAGATCGGTATACTGTGATTGTTGCAAATGTTTTTAAAAATGGCTTACTGGTTACTCAAAAGTGAACCCCATGTTTATTCCTACGCCGATCTAGAGCGCGATCGCCAAACAATTTGGGATGGCGTGAATAATAATTTGGCGCTCAAGCATATTCGTACGATGCAGCCCGAAGATCTAGCGCTGATCTATCACACAGGAGATGAGCGTCAGGCTATGGGTATTGCTGAAGTAATTACAATGCCGTATGTTGACCCAAAATTAGATGATCCTAAACGAGCTGTGGTCGATGTCAAAGCCGTGCGATCGCTACCTCAGCCCGTCACCCTTGCTCAAATCAAACAAGATCCTGATTTTGAAGGCTTTGACCTAATTCGCATTAGTCGCTTGTCAGTCGTTCCTGTATCTGAAACCCATTGGCAAAAGATTTTAAAACTTGCCAATCTCTAAAATTTACCCCACCCTAACCCTCCCTTTGCAAAGGGGAGGGAACAAGATTTCTGGTTTTTCCCTTTCCAAGGTGAAATTAAACGGGGCAATTCCGACTTCTGCCAATGTGATGGGAGCCTGTTCATGAGAAATACCCTAAAGTTAGTCAAATCCAAAGGGTGTGCCTAACTTTTTAGATCGCTTTGCACTATACGATATTGGCTAGCAGTTAATCGTTTTTTTAATATATGAACTATTTGGTTAGTGTTTGGAGCGATCGCATGAAGGCTGAAGAAGTTTATACAAGACTAGAATCAGCAAATTTTCCGATGCAAGCAATTTCGATTTTAGGCAAAGGTTACAAAAGCGCTGAAGAATTTGGCTTTATCGATCCGCTTGTACAAGGTCGCAAACAAGCTTTTCAAATGTCATATTGGCTTGTCCCGTTTGGCTTTTTTGCAGGGATTGGTTTTAGTCTCGTCACTGATTTACATACTTTCTCTTGGGCTGGACCGATCGGTAATCATGCGATCGGTGGTTTATTAGGTGCTTTTGGCGGTGCGATGGGAAGCATATTTGTTGGAGGTGGTGTCGGCGTGGCAACTAGCAGCGATTCGGTTCCTCTCCGCAATCGTCTTGATGAAGGCAAATATCTAATCGTTGTCCAAGGTACAGATAATCAGATAGTTCGTGCCAATCAAATTATGCGTCCCTTACGTCCAGAAAATATTCAGGGTTACATTGCCCCCTAAATTATTAACTGAAATTACTTGGGACGCGGAAGATGAATCTCTTGCTGGTAGAGAAGCAGGGCAACCACGGAGGGATTGCCCCCTACCCCCAAATTCAAAGATTCTCGTAGGCGCTGTGGATGTAACTCTGTATGATGCGATCGCTCTAAAACTTGGGAATGCTATAAGGGTAATTGCACCAAATTAGGTTTAGCTTCCTCCATTCCAACCTATGAAGCCTTTAAGCAGCACCGCACCTCATTCATACCCTGAGATTTCTGGCTATAGCATTGTTGAGCAACTCTATCTGGGTTCTCGAACAGCAGTCTATCGTGCGTTACAAACTTTGACTCAGCGTCCGATGGTGATTAAGGTACTGCGGCGAGACTATCCAAGCTTTGGTGAGTTGGTGCAGTTTCGCAATCAATATGCGATTACCAAAAATCTCTCCATTCCTGGTATTGTCCAACCTTTGAAGCTAGAAACTGTGGGGAGTGGCTATGCTCTGGTGATGGAAGATTGGGGTGGGGTCGCATTAGGGAAATACCTCCAGCAGCATTCGTTGGCATTAACAGATGTGATGGCGATCGCCATCCAAATTACAGATATCCTCCATGATCTTATCCAGCATCGGGTGGTGCATAAGGACATTAAACCCGCCAATATTCTGATTCATCCCGACACAAAACAAGTCAAACTGATCGACTTTAGTATTGCTTCTTTACTGCCCAAGGAAACGCAGGAAATTCAATGCCCTAACATTCTAGAAGGAACATTGGCTTATTTAGCACCAGAACAAACAGGACGGATGAATCGCGGTATCGATTATCGTGCTGATTTTTATGCCTTAGGTGTTACTCTGTATCAACTCTTGACAGGAATATTGCCCTTTACATCGGATGATCCGTTAGAGCTAATGCATTGTCACATTGCCAAGGTGCCAGAGCCCGTTGATCAGGTGAATCCCGATGTGCCTACTCAGGTGGCGAAAATAGTTATGAGACTGATGGCAAAAAATGCCGAAGATCGCTATCAAAGTGCCTTGGGACTTAAACATGATTTGGAACTGTGTTTAACCCAGTGGCAAGCAATGGGTTTGATTACTGAATTTGAATTAGGTCAACGCGATTTGAGCGATCGCTTCCTCGTCCCCGAAAAACTCTATGGGCGAAAAACTGAAGTAGCGCAGTTATTAGAGGCATTTGAGCGGGTTTCAGATGGAAGTTCAGAGCTAATGCTGGTCTCTGGATTCTCAGGCATTGGCAAAACTGCGTTGGTCAATGAAGTGCATAAGCCGATTGCGCGACAACGAGGCTACTTCATCAA
This sequence comes from Pseudanabaena sp. BC1403, assembly GCF_002914585.1. Classification (NCBI taxonomy): domain Bacteria; kingdom Bacillati; phylum Cyanobacteriota; class Cyanophyceae; order Pseudanabaenales; family Pseudanabaenaceae; genus Pseudanabaena; species Pseudanabaena sp. BC1403. The sequence goes on along the minus strand of NZ_PDDM01000014.1, from coordinate 10,920 downwards.
AGGTAAATTCGATCAGTTTAATCGCAATATTCCTCTCTCGGCATTTGTGCAAGCCTTGCGTGATTTGATGTGGCAATTGCTCTCCGAGCCAGACGAGCAACTAGCTCAATGGCTAGCCAAGATTTTGGCTGCTGTAGGTGAAAATGGGCAAGTACTGATAGATGTGATTCCTGAACTGGAGCAGATTATCGGCAAACAACCTCCTGCCATAGAGCTTTCTGGCAGTGCTGCCCAGAATCGGTTTAACTTACTGTTCCAAAAGTTTATTGAAGTCTTTACTACCGCAGAACATCCATTGGTGCTCTTTTTGGATGATTTGCAGTGGGCTGATTTGGCTTCGTTGCAATTGCTCAAATTGTTGATGAGTGACAATGGCTATTTGCTGATATTGGGAGCCTATCGGGACAATGAGGTTTCGCCTGCCCACCCATTTATCTTGACGGTGGAAGAACTTAAGAAAGCTAAGGTGATTCTGAATACCATTACATTAGTACCATTAGCTTTTGATGATACCAATCACTTGGTTGCCGACACTTTGAATTGTTCAAGGGAACTCGCTCAACCTCTCACTGAATTAATTGATCGTAAGACTAAAGGCAATCCATTTTTTACGACTCAGTTTCTCAAAGCATTGTATGAAGATGGACAGATTACCTTCGATCATAATCGCCGCTATTGGACATGCGATATTGCTGAAGTGAAAGAACTGGCTCTCACGGATGATGTCGTAGAATTTATGGCATTGCAATTGCAGAAGTTACCAGCAGAGGCACAGCAGGTGCTGAAGTTGGCCGCTTGCGTTGGTAATCAGTTTGATTTGACTACCTTGTCAATTGTGTCTGAGCAGTCACCCAATGCTGCGGCATCGGCGTTGTGGAAAGCTATACAAGAAGGTTTGATTTTACCCACGAGTCAAGTCTATAAGTTCTTTCAAGATACAGAACAGTCGGCTTCTCACGAGTCCGCCAATCCAACCTATCGTTTTCTGCACGATCGCGTCCAACAAGCTGCCTATTTGTTGATTCCTGAGGAACAGAAACAACTGACGCATCTTGCCATTGGACAACTGCTTTTGCAAAATACTGACAAAGCGCAACAAAATGAACGGATTTTTGAGATTGTCAATCAGTTAAATTATGGCATTGCACTTCTTTCTTCACTCGTTCAGCGCGAGCAGTCTGCTCAATTAAATCTGAAGGCAGGTCGAAAAGCTAAGAAATCAACATCCTATAGTGCAGCACAGCATTATCTCGCTCAGGGGATACAGTTATTAAAGGCAAGTGGTTGGGATGTTAATCCTAATCTGATGCAAGACTTGTACGAGGAAGCAGCAGAAGTAGCGTTGCTGAATTGTGATTTTGAGCAGATGGAATCTTTGATTCAGGTTGTGTTGCGGCGTACTAATACCTTACTTGATCAAGTGAAAGTATACGAGATCAAACTCCAAGCATATCAAGTGCAAAATCAACAGCTTCAGGCAATTACGGTTGGTCGAGAAATCCTTCAGAAATTGGGGATAAGTTTTCCTGAGTCAATCAGCTCTTTAGAAATTCAACAGTACGTCGAAAACACGTTGGCATCTTTACCAAGTTGCGAGATCGAGGAGTTAGTAAACCTCCCAGTAATGCAGGAGGTCAATGCTTTAGCGGCTTTACGAATTATGACTAGCCTTGTTCCATCCGTGCATCAGGCAGCTCCCCACCTTTTCCCAATTATTGCCTGTGAAGAGGTCAATTTATCGCTTAAATATGGTAATTCACCTTTTTCTGCACCAGGATATGCAGATTTTGGAATTATTGTCAGCACTGTGTTAAACAAGCTAGAAGAAGGTTATCAATTTGGACAGCTAGCACTTAAAATCATGGATAAATTCTCTGAAAAATCAGTTCAGAGTATGACTCAGTTTAAGGTCGCTGCATTTAATCAATCGAATCGAGAAAGCATTAAACAAGCGATTAATTTATTGAAGGAGTGCTATCAAGTTGGATTAGAAACAGGAGATGCTGTTCACTCACTTGTTTCCACTTCGTTTAGGTTAATGTATACCTATTTAAGTGGTGTGGAGGGGCTAGAAATATTAGAAGAAGAACTTGCTATTTATCAGGTGAAATTTGCCACAAGTCAACATTTTTTAAGCTGGATGCATATCCTGCGTTATTCTATCAAAAATCTTACTGAGTATAGGGAAGATCCAAGCTGTCTTGGTAGTGATGCAAGCGATGAAGCGGAGTACTTATCAAGCCTTCGTAAAGTAAATGATGAATTAGCGCTCCATCTATTTTATCTGTGTAAGTTGATGTTGAGCTTCGTATTTAGAGATATTACTGCGGCAATTCAGGATGCAGATGCAGGAGAAAAATATCTTAAAGCTGGGATGGGAATGCTTTCTGCACCAGTTTATTATTACTGTGATTCATTAGCTCGTCTCACACTTTATCCAACGGTTGATCCTTTGCAGCAAGTAAAACTTCTTTCTCAGGTTGATGCAAATCAGGAAAAACTAGGCATTTATGCTAGTGCTGCACCGATCAATTATCAACATAAGTATCTTCTGGTAGAGGCATTACGTTGCTGTATTTCAAGCGATATTTCAAATGCGATCGCATATTATGACCAAGCGATCGCAGGAGCCAAAGCGAATGGATTTATCCAAGAAGAGGCTTTAGCCAACGAACTCGCTGCCAAATTCTATCTCGATTGGGGCAAAGAAAAAATTGCCCAAGAGTATCTGACGAATGCCTACTACGGCTATGCTCGCTGGGGCGCAAAAGCCAAAGTACAAGACCTAGAACGTCGCTATCCCCAGATGCTTGCGCCAATTTTGCAACAACAAAAAATGGCTTTGTCGGCAACTGAAACAGTGTTTTCGACAATATCTATAACCACATCTCAAACAGCTAGTACACAATCATCTACTCACAGTAGCACCAGCATTTCTGCCACACTCGACCTCGCAACGGTGCTGAAAGCATCTCAAACCCTGTCCAGCGAAATTCAACTCGACAAGCTCTTGGCAACCTTGCTGCATACGGTTCTCGAAAATGCGGGAGCCGATAAAAGTGCTTTGCTAATGCCCAGTAAAAATCAGTGGTTTGTGGAAGCGATTGCCACCGTCGATCAGCCAGCACAAGTGCAATCCATTGATTTGTCTAGTAGTTCAGAAGTTCCCCAATCATTGATTAATACTGTTAAACGTAGTCGGGAACCTGTGGTGATTGTTGATGCCTCTGTTCATCCCACCTTAGCGACGGATGTTTATGTCTTGCAGCAGCAGCCCAAGAGTATGCTCTGTACCCCAATTTTACAGCAGGGCAAACTTGTGGCAATTTTGTATTTGGAGAATCATGTCACCGTTGGCGCATTTACAAGCGATCGCGTCGAACTGTTGAACTTCCTCTGCGCTCAAGCCGCAATCTCTTTAGAAAATGCTCGGCTCTATCAACAAGCTCAGAACTACGCTCAACAGATTGAACAATCCCAGTTGCAGATTGTCCAAAGCGAAAAAATGGCATCGTTGGGGAATCTTGTTGCTGGGGTTGCCCACGAAATCAATAATCCAATTGGCTTCCTCAATGGCAGCATTAAAAATGCGAAAGACTATGTGCATGATCTTCTCGAACATCTTGCTCTCTATCAGCAACATCATCCCAATCCTGCCGCCTCTGTTCAAGACAATGCAGAAGAGATTGATTTAGAATTCCTGAGCGAAGACTTACCTAAGCTGCTGAACTCTATGAAAGGTGCGACCGATCGCATTAGAGGTATTAGCAACAGTCTGCGCACTTTTTCTCGTGCCGATACTGATCATAAAGTTAGCGCCAACCTGCACGAAGGAATTGATAGTACATTGCTAATTCTCAAATATCGGCTCAAGGCTAACGAATATCGACCTGCTATTGAAGTCATTCAAAATTATGGTGATGTGCCCGCCATTTATTGTTTCCCTGGTCAGTTAAACCAAGTGTTTATGAATATTCTGGCGAATGCGATCGATATTTTTGATGAAGTTGCTCTGCAATCTTCTTTTGCTGATCTACAAGCTAATCCTCAAAAAATTACGATTCAAACTACCTTAACTGCACAAAATGCTATTGAAATCCATTTCTGTGACAATGGTAAGGGGATGACAGAAGATGTCAAAGCTAAAATCTTTGACCATTTGTTTACCACCAAAGAGGTGGGTAAAGGAACAGGATTGGGTTTGGCGATCGCTCGTCAAATCGTTGTAGAAAAACACGGTGGCAGTTTGGAAGTTCAGACAGGGCTAGGTCAAGGTACTAAGTTTTGCATTCGACTGCCGATCATGGGTTGAGACGTATGTTTCTCTACAGAGTTTGCTTTTTAATTCACAAAAGTGTGACAACACTTTTGTGAATTTGGGATAAGCTTTGCTGTAGTTTATTCTCGATCTACATTTACAAAGTTGTAGGGAGCGGTGAAATCGTTGTAGCGGATTCTGAGGCGGTTCTCAAATTGAAGATCTAGTGCTTCAACAGCTGCGGCAAATTCAGGCTCTTTATCCCAATCAATTAAGAAAGAACCATTATAAATCATACTTTCCGTCAGTAATTCTCCCTCAGCATAATCATGGGATAGCGGCTTGAGGGTATCCACAAAAGCATCAATGATGATTTGTTGACGTTGCTCGATCGCAGATTCTAGTTCTTGCCCGATTGCGATCGCTTCATCCATACTCAGCACCTTCCCAACTAAAGCTTCGCGCCTTTGTTGCAAGTCTTTATTTTCAGCTACAGCGAGATTTAATTCTTCATTTTGATTCCAAAAGAGTTTGACACTGACTTCTCGCTTACCGATTAAGTTATCGATCAGTTCTGTAAGTTTTGCCTCGTAAGGAATTAGCAAATCATTTTCCACTTCTTCCCATTCTTCAACCACTAGCCCGAACTGCAAAGGCAAAGGCACTGCTTTATGCGGATCGATCGCCTTCATCAATGTTTCTAAAACTGTTTCGTGGGTAATCAGGTTTGCGCGGCTGGCGAGATATCTCTCCTGCTGAGATTCACTATAGACGATCGCAAAAGGAGGGAGCGGATAAAACTGCACGGGCTGAGCATTCATGCCTTTAAGATCGAGATCTTTAACTAGCTCAATATGATCAGCTTGCAAAATTGCGTACAGGTATAAGCTCATAGTAATTATTGGTTTAGCTAATTTAATGTGAAGTGACGTGAAGAGTCACCTTACATTAAATGGTTTTAGTGATTATGGCGCGATCAAAAACTTTGCCATCGGTGGCGATCGCCTTAGTGATGATTTTATCTTGATAGACATCAAAAGTCATAAAGCTAAACTGCGCACTTACAAAAGCAGTTTGAGGTGATTTACCAAAGCTATATAGTGGAGCACCTCCGCCGCCATTGACAATATAAGTTGTGCCATTAATCGGGGCAAATCTCTCGTAGCCATGATCATGTCCACAAAGATAAAGTGAAACTTTATGCTTCGCAAATATCGGCGCAAGTTTGGCAGCTAATTTAGGATTACTACCATGTCGTCCTGATGAATATAAAGGATGATGTCCAAATACGATTTTCCAAGGAGCTGTACTATTAGCTAACTGACGATCGAGCCATGCAAGCTGCTCTAGCCAAGGAGCATTGTCATTCGTATCGATCGCAAAAAATTCAATAGTTGCCTCAGCAGTATTACCTTTTGTAAACGAATAATAGCGATCGCTCATATTAAAAAGTGGATAATTAATCTGATCGAGTCCATTGTTCGATTTGATAATGTCGTGATTTCCCAATACTGCATAAAATTTCACATTCTCTTTGAGCAATGGGGCATAGGGATCTTCAAAATATGCTTTTGCTAAACTAATTTCACCGTAGGAATAAATATTATCGCCAGCCATCAGTACGAAGGGATAGGGCTTTTGCTGATAGGTTTCCCACATGGACTTAGCGACAGCCATCTGGTCAGGACTACCAAATCCGTTATCTGCGATCGCCGCAAATCTCACTAATGGTTCTTCAGTGGGATCAGTAAAAGTAGGATTATTTTCGGGAGGATTACTGGCTGGAGACTTGGCTAAAACTGGCTCATATTGGTTTTTCGATTTGGAGATCGCCCCATAAATCAATGAGCCAACTACAGGTACACCCAATAATGTCAGTAAAAGTTGACGACGTTTCATAGACTACCAGCGAATATAATGCGAATTTACTATATCAATAAACCTAAGAAAGATCGGCAATAAGATCGGCAATAAAATTCAAATTAATTTGCAGTAACCTTTGCAAAGAGAGGACTAGAGCCGTCAAAAAGATCGGCAATGTCATTGAGGTATAGAGACAAAATCATTGATTTAATGGAACTGCTTCTCAATACTTTGTGTAAAGAAGGATTTTTGATTTCTGACACACCCAAAAGCGCTGTAAGAATTGGATTTCCATTAAAGGCTATAGATCGAATTTTTCCATCCTTATATCCTTCTCAGGCATGTTTGTAAGAAATTTGATAAAATCAATATTAGCCCCATTTGCCAATTTGTCATGACAGCCAATACGTTAACCTCAGCATCTACTAAAGTCCTACCACTATTGGGGCGATCGCAATCTGAACTCACCGAATGGGTCGTAGCGCAAGGGCAACCAAGCTATCGAGGTAAACAGCTCCATGACTGGCTATATAACAAGGGAGCGCGAAGTTTAGAAGATATTACAGTGTTTCCGAAGGCATGGCGCGAAGAATTTGCACAGAATCCGACTGTGGAAATCGGGCGATCGCAGATTCATCTCCACAAAACAACTCGCGATGGTACTGAGAAATTCCTGCTGAAGTTAGCCGATGGAGAAATTGTCGAAACCGTTGGCATTCCCACCAGTAAGCGTCTGACCGTCTGTGTTTCCACCCAAGTCGGCTGTCCTATGGCTTGTGACTTTTGCGCCACGGGTAAAGGCGGATTTCGGCGCAACTTGGCAAAGCATGAAATTATCGATCAAGTGCTGACTGTGCAGGAAGTAATGCAGCAGCGCGTCAGCCATATCGTATTTATGGGCATGGGCGAGCCATTGCTCAATTATGAGAATCTAGTCGGTGCGATCGCTGTGATTAATAAAGACATCGGCATTGGTCAGCGCAATATCACCGTCTCCACCGTCGGCATTCCCAATCAGATCCCTCGCTTTGCGGAAGAGCATCTACAAGTCACTCTCGCTGTCAGCCTTCATGCGCCGACACAAGAAGTTCGCGCCCAAGTAATTCCTTCCGCCGATCGCTATCCATTGATTGCCTTGATGGATGACTGTCGTGAATATGTGGAGATCACGGGTAGGAGAATTAGTTTTGAATATACATTGCTGGCTGGTGTCAATGATGCACCTGAACAAGCCGAGGAACTCGCATATCTAATTCGGGGTTTCCAGAGTCATGTTAATTTGATTCCTTACAACACGGTCAGTGATGCTGATTACAAACGCCCAACCGAAAGAGCGATTCAAGCTTTTGTGCAGGTTCTGGAACATTATAAAGTTGCGGTGAGTGTACGACGGACAAGAGGACTGGAAGCAGATGCTGCCTGTGGTCAGCTAAGAGGACAACATGAAAAGGCGTTAGCCAAATAAGATTGCTTTGAGAATGTTGCGAAGCAACATTCTCAAAGCAATCTTAGGGTGCGAAATGTTGAAAAGCCGATCTCATTTCTAGTCCGTCAATTCGATCGCCATCGATAATCTCACCGATAATCACTGCGCCAGATAGTTGATTTACAAACTTTTCGGCTAAAGACAAAGGCATACATAAAACAAGTTCAAAATCTTCACCGCCATACAATACCCACTCTAAGGCGCGATCGCCTGCCAAAGCCCTTACAGCTCGGTGAATTGGTAGCGATCGCCAATGGATCTTTGCACCAACTTTACTAGCACGACATATTTGGGCGATCGCATCGGCTAATCCATCACTACTATCCATTCCTGAAACAGGAAAATCAGTTGGATGATTTTGCTGGTTGAGAATCTTATGCAAAATCGCGATCGCATCAAAACGGGGAATTGGTCGCTGATGGTAATGACAGATTGCTTGAACTAAATCCTCTCCCGCTAGAATCTGATTGCCAATCAGCATCGGCACTAATAACTCCTCTTTTAACTCTTCTTTAAGTAGAAGTTCTAAACCAGCTTTTGAAAGTCCATGCAAACCCGTCATCACAATCACATCACCAACTCGCGCCGTATGTCTCTGAATGACTTGAGTTTTCGGTACTTGACCAAAGGCAGTTACCGATAAAGTCCGCACAGGCGATCGCACAGTATCGCCGCCCACCAATTCAGTGCCATAGGTTTGTAAACATTCACTAAAGCCACGATATACACCTTCAATCCAAGCAATCTCGGTATCAGGTGGTAGTCCCACCGACATGACCAATCCCCAAGGCTTAGCACCCATCGCAGCAAGATCAGATAAGTTCACAGCGGCAGCACGCCAACCAACATCTTCTGGGCTAGTGGTGCGATCGCTAAAATGCACACCATCGATCAACATATCTGTCGTCGCCACCATTTGGCGATCGGGCAAAGTTGCGCCCATGGGCGCTGCGTCATCCCCCACCACCGCACTACAATATTGCCGAAATATCTTCAGCAATCCTTGCTCACCCAAACTTTTAACTGTTGCTGTCATTTGTATATCGTTAAGGATGAGCGAAGCAAAGCGTCGCCCATCACTAATACCAAAACACAAAATGGCGTAGCCATTTTGTGTTTTTAAAACCCTTACTGGATTTGGTTTTTAATTCACAAAAGTGTTGCCACACTTTTGTGAATTGGTATAACCCACTTCAACCAAGTATATGACGCAAATAAGCCAAGAACTTGAGTTCTTGGCTTATTTGCTTAATTCCACTGAAGTGGACTCCGTAGTCCTATTAATTAACCCGTTTCAACGGGTTTGAGCTTTTAGCCCGCACTTGAGTGCAGGGCTAATACGTATTTAAGGATAGAAAGTTAGCTTAGGCAGAGCCAATGACTCTTCCCAGCCCATCATGATATTCATACATTGCACAGCTTGGGCAGCCTGTCCTTTCATCAGGTTATCGATCGCAGACACTACAATTACTCGACCTGTGCGTTCATCGACTTCGACACCGAGATAGCAAAGATTAGTACCTAAAGCCCATTTGGTTTGTGGGAAAATATTTTTGGGCAAAACCTGCACCCATTCTGAGTTGCGATAAAAAGATTTATAGATAGTAAGAATATCGTCTTTCACCAAACCAGGGTCGCGTAACTTAGCATATACCGTCGAAAGAATGCCGCGAATCATCGGAATTAGATGCGGTGTGAATTGCACTAGAACATCCTGACCTGCCATATCACTACAGATCTGTTCAATCTCAGGAGTATGTCTGTGGCTAGCAATACCATAGGCAGCAAGAGATCCATCTGCTTCGGCTAGTAATAAATTAGTTTTAGGCTGACGACCACCACCCGATGTACCAGACTTAGCATCAATGATGATCGTACTAGGATCAACTAGACCTTGCTTTAGTAAAGGCTGTAGAGCTAATAGACTAGCAGTGGGATAGCAACCAGCACAGCCAACCAAGTTAGCGGTAGCAATGCGATCGCGATAAATTTCTGGCAATCCATAGACCGCCTTGGAATTAACTTCAGCGTCAGTCCGTGCCTCCTTGTACCAAGATTCATAAACTTGTAGATCGGTGAAGCGATAATCTGCGGATAGATCGAGGACTTTGCAACCCTTAGCTAGCAGACGTGGTGCAATTTTACTGGCTAAACCATTTGGTAATGACAAGAAGACAATCTTGCAACGATCAGCGATCGCTTCAGGTTCAAGGTTTTCGATGGGCAGGTTAACTGCATGGGCAATGTGCGGATATAGATCGGCAAAATTTTGACCTACAGAGCCACTTCCACCCATGTAAGTAATGTTCACCAATGGATGCTCTAGGAGCAGTCTGACCAATTGGATGCCACCATAACCCGAAGCGCCAATAATACCTACGGGAACTCGATCCTGTGCGCTCATACCCTTACTCCATCAAAAAAATATTGCAAATGCTTTTCACATTTGGGGTAACAACTTAGCATAAGCCAAGCCCTATCCCAAATTAACTAAATACTTAGACATAATTAAAAAACAAATCTCAAAGCTGTAATGCCTACACAGCAGTCATTACAGCTTTTTAGGCTTACATTTAATTGTTCCTAGCTACTTATCAAAATTAAGGCTTGACATCAGAATGACGCATCCCGCCATTGATAACCATTCATCACAATAAACGAAAAGTCTATTTAAATTGGAAACATTAGAAACATTTGATTCATAGGTATAGTTTTGGCAGGGCAACAATTCGCGCCTGATAGCGCTAACTTCATTACATGGAAACAAGATGAGACGACAGCAATTTTGCGCGATCTCGGAGATAACGGTATTAGTTACGCAACGACTACTCAAGTAGAAAAGCAAGAAATCGTGAGGATTTTGCCAATTAATGGTGTAGCCCCAACAGATATTGATAGCGTGAAGGCTGGGAAATACCCCATCAGTCGTAGTTTATTTTTAGCGGCAAAGAAAACAACTAGCCCTGTTGTCAAACAATTTATCGAGTTTGCACTTTCCCCGCAGGGGCAACAAATCGGGCAGAATTTAGGATTTATTTCAGTTCAATAAACAACTTATACCAAATCACAAAAGAGAGGCAACAGATAGAGCATCCAGTATGGAATCTCTACCGACAAGGGAAGCAATGACAGATTTAGTCATTTCGGAGAGACGATTCTTCACCAAAAGCCGCAACTCATCCATATTTTTGGGTAAAGTAAAGCGCAACCCTTGCTTCAAATATAACCAAACGCGCTCAATTGGGTTTAATTCTGGAGAATGAGCAGGCTGAAATATCAAAATGATATTGCTCGGCAATCGTAACCGCTTAGC